>JBGQLF010000144.1:0-11694 GCA_041499985.1 Gemmataceae bacterium | reverse complement strand
GGTCCGGAGCTTGGCTCGGCCGGCTTCCTTGGGCGACGACTCGATCAGGTAGACCTCCTTGCGGTCTCCCGGCTCGATGCGGAACGCCACCAGGCTCTTCGAGTCGGGGGCCCAGCGGATCATGCCGTAGGCCAGTCCTTCCTTGCCGTCCTGACTGAGCTGGATTTCTGCGCCGCCCTCGCGGGAACGCACGAACACATTGTGATCCTTGAGGAAGGCGGTCCACTTGCCATCCAGGGAGTTGGGCGAGGGTGGCGACTGCGGTTGCCCTTGCCGTTGGCCCTGCCCGCGCTGCTGCGGAGGCGGTTCCGCATCGGGCGCGAATCCGCCTGGCCAGGGCGATTCGAGACGGGCCACTTCCTCCAGCTCTGCCGGGACCCGGTCCGCATCGGCAGGGGACTCCTCGCGCGACGAAGGCGCGGGACTCGCTTCGGTCTTCGAGCACACGTAAGCTGTCACGTCACACATCCAACTCGTGTTGCCCACCTTGAATTGGATTGCCTTCCCATCCTCGATGAATTCTATCGTGTCGAATGGCAGGCGACCCGAAGCGTACTGGACGCCGGCCGCTATCGACAGGGCGGCGGCCAGCTTGTCGTGATCGAACGCAGCCTGACGCGTGCCGCGCTCTGGATCGACCACGATGAACTCCCTGGTCCCGTCGCGTAGCTCGTTGCGATACCAGAAGCGCGTGTTGTTCTGGAACCAGTGCGGCGTGATCTGCGACTTGTAGACCCGCCCACGTACCGACGAGCCGCGCTGATTGGCCTGTGCATAGGCTTCCTGAAGTTCGCGTGGATCCGGGGTGTATTTGGCGAGCACCTCACGGCCGCGGGTCTGCTCGGCGGCTTGCGGAGGCAAAGAGAGTGCCTGGGAGGGCGTCGGGCTAGGAGGTTGGGGTCCTGCCAAGAGCACGCGAACACCCCAGGAGAGCATTCCAATGGCCAGGACCAGTGCCAGCAGGGGGAGCGGTCGTCGGCAGGAAGAGACACGCATCAGTTTCTCCTTCAGGGCAGTCTCACGTTCTCAGGGAATCGCCCGAGGGAACGAGGGTAGTCGGCGCCGAGCGCCCCTTCGTCCCAATCGTCTGCCGACAACGGTTTGTAATCGGAAAAACATCCACGGCGCTTTCCTAGCCCGGGACTTGTCCGAAGGGCCATCGTGGGAAATGCACACCTGAGCCCGACGCGCCAGCGAGGGGAAGGAATGCCTTCCCCGCTCGCGCGTCGGGCTCACTCAGCGTGAAACCGTTCCAGGAGGTCTGCATCTTGGGGGCTGTCCACAACCAGTTTTCCGGTTACAAAGGGGTTAGCCAGGACGATTGTTAACAGGCGGGCTCGGCATCGCAACTGAAAAGTGAGCAGGCCTTCCCAGGTAGGACCACCGATGGCCATTGAGGATTTGCAGCAGCGGAAGACGGAGTTCGCGGAACACCTGCGGCTTCATCAGCCGCGGCTGTTCGGGTACATTCATTCACTAGTGCGCGATCTGGACGACGCCGAAGACCTGTTTCAGCAAACGACGGTCATCTTGTGGCGGAAATTCGACGAATTCGACCGGCAGCGGAGCTTCTTTTCCTGGGCCTGTGGCGTGGCGCGGCTGGAAGTGGCCAGTTTCCTGCGCAACCGCAGCCGGCATCGCCTGTATTTCAGCGACGAGCTAAACCTGCTCCTGATCGAAGCCCAGGAGGAGATGACGCGCGATGAGATGGAGGATCGCCGCGACGCCCTGGCCCGGTGTGTGGAAAAGCTCCGCCAACGCGACCGCCAGCTGGTCGATGAGTGCTATGGCGGCTCGTCGGGCGTTCCGGAAGTGGCCATGCGTCATGGCCGATCCCCGCAGAGCGTCCACAACTCGTTGCGGCGCATTCGGCGTGCCCTCTTTGAGTGCATCCAACGCACCCTGACCCAGGAATCGAGACCGAGGTGCAGCGTATGAGCGGAACCCAGAAGGTGCCTGACGAACTCAAGGACCTGATCGACGAATGCTTGACCGGCCTGATCGAAGACAGCCGACTGCGCGAGCTCGACGAACGGCTGGCCGCCACCCAGGAGGCACGGCACTATTTTGTCCGCTACTGCCGCATGCATACCGATCTCTACCTGGACGTTCGTGCCCGCCAGGCAGGTGAACGCGCATTGCGCCGCCTCGATGAGGCAGCGACCCAGCACATCGGGGTGGTCTTGCCACCCGAATCGGCGCCGATCGATCGGAAGGGAATCCGCCACTTCTTCTTCGCGCTGCAATCCTCCCGTTTGGCCAAGGTCTTCGCGGCCGCGGTCGTTCTCGTCGCCGTTGGCATCGGCTGGTGGTTCACGCGAGAGCAAACCGAACCTAACGCGGAAGGAACCCCAAACATGGCCTGGGGGGTCAACGCCGGAGCCTCCGGCCTCACTTTTTGGCGGGTTCCGGCAGCGACCCCGGAGGTGGCCTGGCTGGTCAACGCCCAAAACTGTCAGTGGGCCGATGACTCCGCTCCCGTTGGCGACATGCGGGCGGGGGCCGTCCTGCGCGTCCAACACGGGCTGGCAGAGATCCGCTTTCGCAGTGGGGCACGGGTCGTTCTCCAAGGACCGGCGAGCCTGGAGCTGCTTTCTGCCAAGAGTGCTCGGCTGCTACACGGCAAATTGACCGCCAAAGTGCCCGGACAGGCGATCGGCTTCGAGATCCTCTCCCCGCAAGGCAAGGTGGTCGATCTCGGCACCGAGTTCGGCCTCGCCGTCGCCGAGAACGGGCGCACCGACGTGTATGTGTTCGAGGGCAAAGTCGAGGCGTCGCCGACGGCGCTTCCCCAGGCGAAGGCTGGCGGCGTGAGTATCACGGAAAACCAATCGGCCTGCATGGAGGCTGGCGGGATCACCCTGCGTCCGGACGCTCAGGAGGATGACCGGCGCTTCGTCCGTGCCATCGTTTCGCCTCCTGTCATCGTACCCCGGGAACTGACGCTCGATTTCCGCCGGGAGATCCCCACCACCATCCGCGACAGCGCGGGCACGGGAACGGGCCTAACGCATCGCCTGCCCGGCACGGGCACGCGCTTGCCGGAGCAAGATGCCAACTTGCGTCTCGATCCGGACCGCGGTCAGCTGGAGCTGACGACGACCAATAGCGACATCAACACGCAATTCAAGCTTTACCACGGGGAGTACCTGGGCGTGCGCCTGTCCGAGCTTGGCTTTACGGGCAAAGAAGACTTTGCGGTCACGGCCTACCTACCCAATATCCCCGCTCTTCAATCGGTTGGCCAGTTCGGGCTCTACGCCGGGGCCGGAAGTGACAAGAACATCCGGGGCGGCCTGATCCGCCGCCGGATCGAACCGGAACAGTACACCCAGTTCCTGGTCAATAATAATGGCGGTTCGGACACCGATCCGATCCGGATTGGGTTGCTGTCCACTGGCGATGACCTTCGGCTCACCCTGCGCCGTACGGCGGGCAAGTACTCGTTGACCGTCGAGAACCAGACCACAGGCGGTTCGAGCACCCTGTCCGTGCGCCACTTGGAATTCCTGGAC
Source organism: Gemmataceae bacterium (assembly GCA_041499985.1). Taxonomy (GTDB): domain Bacteria; phylum Planctomycetota; class Planctomycetia; order Gemmatales; family Gemmataceae; genus JBGQLF01. The sequence goes on along the minus strand of JBGQLF010000144.1, from coordinate 8,179 downwards.
ACTGAGTCCGACCTGTATGTGGGCCTCTTCGGCGCCAACACGCAGAGCGAAGTGCGGAAAACCTTGATTATCAAAGAGTTCTCCGTCACCGTCTGGACCGTGGCGCCGACGACTGGGGCCAACCGCGCGGACTGAACGGACTCGCCTCTGAGAGCTGGCAGACCGAACGTAGCCACAAGCGTCTCGCTTGTGAGCTAACTGCCTACAAGCGAGACGCTTGTGGCTACGACGCCAACCACCCGCCGTGGTTTTATCCGGTAGTTCTGGCTACCAGGCGCGAATTCTTCACTGCAACGGGATGCTGTCATGCTTTCACGAGTGCTCCTCGGTATCGTGCTGCCTGTCTTCGCCGCTGGCTTCGCACTCTCCGCCCGGGGAGAGCAGCCTTCCCGAGCCGAGGGGGCCCGGTTTTTCGACACGCAGGTCCTGCCGATTCTTCAGGCCCACTGCGTCACCTGTCATGGAGGCGAGAAGGTCCGCAGCGACTTAAACCTCACCAGTCGGGAGGCCCTTCTCAAAGGGGGTAAACGCGGCCCCGCAGTCTCCCTCGACACTCCAGAGGAGAGTCTCCTGCTCCAGGCCGTCAACCAGCTGGACCTCAAAATGCCCCCCAAGGGCAAACTCCCCCAGGCGCAGATCGACATCCTCAGCAGCTGGGTGAAGATGGGGGCTCCCTGGTCCGAGACGACTGTGGCGGTCAAACGTCACGGCCCACCGCCGGTCGATGACCAGGCGCGGAACTTTTGGTCGTTCCGCCCGGTCGTCCGCCCACCCGTGCCTGCCGTCAAGCGATCCTACTGGGTCAAGACGCCCCTCGACGCCTTCGTCCTGGCCAAGCTCGAGGCTGCCGGGCTCCAGCCGGCTCCGCCCGCCGAGAAGACCGCCCTGCTCCGGCGCGTGTACTACGACCTGATCGGCCTACCGCCGACGCCTGAAGAGGTAGCTGCATTCCTCGCCGATTCTTCGTCCGACGCTTATGAAAAGGTGGTAGATCGCTTACTGGCTTCGCCGCACTACGGCGAGCGCTGGGCACGCCACTGGCTCGACCTGGTGCGCTACGCCGAGACGGATGGCTACGAATTCGATGCCCCCAAGCCGAACGTCTGGCGCTACCGCGACTATGTCATCAGGAGCTTGAACGACGACAAACCCTATGACCAGTTTGTCCGCGAGCAGCTGGCCGGCGATGAGATCGAGCCGGTGTCGGCCGAGGGCATCATCGCCACCGGCTATTACCGGTTGGGGCCCTGGGACACGGGGGCACCCGACCGCCTTCAGGCCACCTACGATGAACTGGACGACGTCGTCGCCACTACCGGCCAGGTGTTCCTGGGTCTGACCGTCAATTGCGCCCGCTGCCATGACCACAAGATCGATCCGTTCCCGCACAAGGATTACTACCGCCTGTTGGCCTTCTTCCACGGCATCCAGCGCTATAATGCCCGGAGCTCATTGCGCTCGATCACCCAGGCAGAGGGCCAGCAACAGCAACAGGGGGAGATTACCGAACACCAGAAGAGCGTAGCCGCCGTCGCGGCGGAGTTGAAGGCCATCGAGGACGCCCTGCTGCCGCACCTCGAAGGTGGCGAGCGTGACGACTTTATGAGCGAGGACTACCGCGCGGATATTCTCCGCAAGCATGTCCCGCAGCACGTCAGCCAGGAGACTTACGACCGCTACCAGTCCCTCAGCCGGGAGCGCGCCGCGCTGGCGCGGAAAAGGCCAACGGGCCTGGCGCAGGCGCTGTGCGTGAATGAGCTCGGACGTACCCCACCGGAAACTTTCGTGCTGCTCCGAGGCAACCCTCGCTCCAGAGGAGACAAGGTGGAGCCGGGTTTCCCATCGGTGATCACCGGAGAAGCGCCCCTGCTGTCGGCGCCCGTCCCCGGCGCCAAGACATCGGGCCGCAGGCAGGTGCTGGCCAACTGGATCGCCAGTCCGAAGAATCCGTTGACGCCGCGCGTCCTGGCGAATCGCCTCTGGCAGTTTCACTTTGGCCGCGGCATTGTTCGCTCGTCCAGCGACTTCGGCTATCGTGGCACTCCGCCTACGCACCCCGAGTTGCTCGACTGGTTGGGAAGTGAGCTCGTCGCGGATGGGTGGAAGCTGAAGACCATGCACCGGCTGATGGTCCTTTCCAGCGCCTACCAGATGTCCTCCCGGCCCAACCCAGACGCATTGGTCAAGGACCCGGAAAATGACCTGTTCTGGCGATTCGACCTGCGGCGGCTGGGAGCGGAGGAGATTCGCGATTCGATCCTGGCGGTGAGCGGCAACCTCAACCTTGCCAAGATGGGCGGCCCCAGCATCTATCCGCGTATCTCGGCCGAAGTGTTCGCCGGCCAGTCGAGGCCCGGCAGTGGCTGGGGGCGCTCGGCGCCCGAGGAACAGGCCCGCCGCAGCATTTACATCCACAGCAAGCGTTCCCTCATCTTCCCGATCCTGGCGTCGTTCGACGTGGCTGACCCGGACTCCAGCTGCCCGGTCCGCTTTACCACCACGCAGCCGACGCAGGCCCTCGGCATGCTCAACGGCGACTTCCTCAACGAGCAGGCCAAGGTTTTCGCCGAAGACCTTCGCCGCACCGCCGGCACCGACCCAGCCGCCCAGGTGCGCTTGGCCCTGCGGCGCGTAACCCAGCGGGAACCCACGGCCCAGGAGGTCGAGCGCGGCGTGGAATTCCTGGCCAACCTGCGGACCAGGCATCGGCTTGCAGCCGAAGAGGCGCTCCGCAGCCTCTGCCTGCTGGCGCTGAACCTCAACGAGTTCATCTACCTGAATTGAATCCAGGAGTCCTTCCATCGGCGTCGACTCGTAAATGGTATACTACTCGGCATCCGATGAGCCAGTGCCGTTTCTCCGTCAGGCACGCCAAGGAGAATAGGATCATGCGGAATACTCCCCGTGACTTCTGTGGCCGAACCCGGCGGGAATTCCTCTGGGAAGTGGGCTGCGGTTTCGGCGCGGTCGCCCTGTCAGGCCTGTTCGACGACGGCTTCTTCGCCTCGCAAGCGGTGGCCGCGGATGGCGTGACGAAGTTCGTCAATCCCCTTGCCTCCAAGCCGCCGCATTTCGCGCCCCAGGCGAAGAGCGTTATCTTCCTGTTCATGTATGGTGGCCCCAGTCACATCGATACCTTCGACTACAAGCCGAAGATGAAGGGCATGGACAACAAGACGGCCCAGGTGAAGACCCACGGCCGGGGGGGCATCAAGAACCAGGGCCGGATCGTTGAGCCGCGCTGGAACTTCAAACAATACGGCCAGTGTGGCAAGTGGGTCAGTGATCTCTATCCGCACCTGGGCGGCTGCGTGGACGACATCGCCTTCCTCCACTCCATGACTGCGGATTCGCCGCAGCATGGCTCAGCCATGCTCCAGATGAACTCGGGCAAGATCCTCAGCGGTAGCCCCTGCCTGGGCTCGTGGGTCAATTACGGGCTTGGATCCGAGAACGAGGACCTGCCCGGTTTCGTCGTCATGCTCGACCCGCGCGGCGGACCGATCAGCGGAGCCAAGAACTGGTCGAGCGGCTACATGCCGGCCCTGTACGAAGGGACGATCCTGCGCTCGGCTGGTGCGCCAATCCTTGACCTGACCCGGCCGCAGGGCATGAGCGCGGCCGCCCAGCGGGAACTCCTCGATGTGCTGCGCACTTATAATGCGGAGCACCACGCACTGACCGGCAAGAATCCGACCCTGGCAGCTCGCATTGCCAGCTACGAATTGGCCTACCAAATGCAAAGCTCCGCGCCCGAAGCGATCGATCTGGGCCAGGAGTCCGAGAAGACCAAGGAACTCTACGGCCTGAATCAGGCGCGGACACAGGCGTTCGGGCGCCAGTGTCTGCTGGCCCGACGGCTGGTGGAACGCGGCGTGCGCTTCATCCAGATCTATTCGGGAGGCAATCACAACGACACCAGCTGGGATGCGCACGGCGACCTGGTCAAGAACCACACGCTGCATGCCGGGGAGACCGATCAGCCGATGGCCGCCTTGCTTCAGGATCTCAAGCAGCGCGGGCTGCTGGACCAGACGCTCATCGTTTGGGGCGGCGAATTTGGCCGGCAGCCGACCGCCGAGTATGCTCAGGGGACGGGCCGCGACCATAACGCGTACGGGTTCACGATGTGGCTGGCCGGCGGTGGGATCCACGGCGGTGTCAGCGTCGGGACCACCGATGAGCTCGGCAGCGCCGCCGTGGAAAAGCCATTCCACGTCAAGCGTTTGCACGCCACCATCCTGAACCAGATGGGTATCGATCCTGATCGGCTGAGCTACTTCTACGGCGGGCTCGATCAGAAGCTGGTCGGCGTCGAAGGAGCCGAGCCGATCCCGGAGATCCTGTAGCCGCTCCTGCTGTCTCCTTTGCAGGAACAAGAAAACGGCTAGGGGTCGGTTGCGTCAGTCCCTCGCCAGGGGTTTGCACGTGGGGCAGACATCATTCAGTAGTCAGTAGTCGGTAGCAGAGAGGTTTGGCTTTGTTGCTACTGACTACTGACTACTGACTACTGACTACTGACTCTTTAGATATCGTAATACAGAGCAAACTCATACGGATGAGGCCGCAAGCGGATGGCGTCCACTTCCTTCTCGCGCTTGTACCAGATCCAGGTGCTGATCACATCGCGCGTGAAGACGTCGCCTTGCAGCAGGAACTCGTGATCCCGCTCCAGGTTGTTCAAGGCCTCGTCCAGCGATCCCGGCGCCTTGGGCACCTTGGCCAGTTCCTCCGGCTCCAGGTCGTAAATGTCCTTGTCCAGCGGCTCCCCTGGCTTCGTTTTGTTCTTGATGCCGTCCAGCATCGCCATCAGCATGGCGCTAAACGCCAGGTACGGATTGCTCGACCCATCTGGACAGCGGAACTCGATCCGCTTCGCCTTCGGTGACGGCGAATACACCGGAATGCGGATACTCGCGGAGCGGTTACGGCGACTATAGGCCAGGTTCACCGGCGCTTCGTAGCCGGGCACCAGCCGTTTGTAGCTGTTGGTCGTCGGGTTGGTGATGGCGCACAACGCGGGCGCATGCCGTAGCAAGCCGCCGATGGCGTACATCGCCATGTCCGACAGCCCCGCGTAGCCACTGCCGGCATACAGGTTTTTGCCGTCTTTCCACAAGGAGCTGTGCACGTGCATGCCCGTGCCGTTGTCCATGAACAGCGGCTTGGGCATGAACGTCGCCGTCTTGCCGTACTTGCGGGCCACGTTCTTGACGATGTACTTGTACTTGAGCACATTGTCGGCCATCTGCACCAGCGGGGCATACTTCATGTCGATCTCGCCCTGGCCGCCGGTGGCGACTTCGTGGTGCTGCGCCTCGATCTTCAGGCCGCACTGGATCATGGTCAGCATCATCTCACTGCGGATGTCGTGCAGGGCGTCGGAAGGGGGCACCGGGAAGTAGCCTTCCTTGTAGCGCAGCTTGTAGCCGAGGTTGGGCTTTTCATCGCGGCCGGTGTTCCAGGCTCCCTCACAGCTGTCGAGGTAGTAGTAGCCGGAGTGCTGCGTCTGGTCGTAGCGAACGTCATCGAAGATGAAGAACTCCAGTTCCGGGCCGAAGTAGGCGGTGTCGGCGACACCGGTGCTCTTCATGTAGTTGGCGGCCTTACGGGCGACGTTGCGGGGATCGCGGGTGTAGTCTTCTTTGGTAAGGGGATCCTGAATGTTGCAGATCATCGTCAGCGTGGTAACCTGACAGAAGGGGTCGATAAAGGCGGTCTCCGGCACGGGCAAGACGAGCATGTCGGACTCGTTGATGGCCTGCCAGCCGCGGATGGAGGAGCCGTCAAAGCCGAGTCCCTCCTCGAAGACAGCCTCCTCGAGGGCCTCGGCCGGGATGGTGAAGTGCTGCCACAAGCCGGGGAAGTCCATGAAGCGCAAGTCGACCGCCTTCACGTCCCGCTCCCGAATCAAAGCCAAGACTTCTTTGGGTGTCATTCGTCTCAACCTCCAGTCGGATCAACCCTTCGCCGAGCGCCCATCGCCTGGTGACAGGGGATCACGTGAGCTAGCTCATTCACGTTATAGGAAATGGTTAGGCGGTAGTCAGTAGCACGGACGGTTACTTATTGGAGTCCCAAGGCCATGCCGAGGTAGCGAAAGGGCCGCACATTTTCCGGCTGCGAATCGTCGATGGTCTTGAGAAGGGCCGCGCCTTCGAGTGGGGCGTTGTGGCGTGCGAGCGCCTCCAGCGCCAGCGGGTGTGCCGGAGTGTCTTTGTCCACACTCTGAGCCCAGGAGTCGTCGGCTTTGCTTTTCGTGCTCTTGAGCCGGCCCTGCAAGACGGCCAGCTGCGCCCGCCCACGCACCGCGGGATCGGGGATCAGGCCCGCCACGCGCGCCAGCCGTTCACCCACATCCGCCTGCACGCCGAGCCGGACCAGGCGCAGCAATACCCAGGGCGGGATGTTTCGGCCGCGCAGCTCCTCGTCGGCGATCTTGACGGCGACTTCCAGAGCCTGACGGGCCACATCCGCTTGGTTGTTCTCCAGAGCGACGGCACCCAGGGCGAGGAACGCTTGCAGACGGGCTTGCGCTATGCCAAATCGGCCGGCGCAAGCGCGGGCGGCTTCGCGATTGCCCTGGCGCGCGAAGCCTTCGGCGTAGCCGATCCGCACTGCCGGCTCCGGCTCCAGGTCGCCCGCGGGCTCCGCTGCCAGGGCACGGGCCTGCTCCGGCTTCCCCAACGCGAACCACAGGGCCAGCAGGGACGGCGGAGGAGCGCGTTTCGCTTTGTCGTCGGCACCGGGCGGCGGGGCGACCAGAAGGTGCGATTGTTCCGCCAGCTTCAGCGCAGGGGTCATCTGGTTGGCGCGGGCCAACTCCAGGCCGATCACTGCTTGCAAGTCAGCAGCTTCCTCGGCCAGGTTCAGCCGCTGGACCATGGAAACGGCGAGCAAGCCCTGATTCTTGGCCACCAGCTTGCGACTCACCTCGCGCACTGCCTCCAGCCGTGCCTCCGGAGCATGCAGCTTGGACAGGGTCTGGAGCAATTCTTTCTCGGTCTCTGTCCATTTCAGGCGGCAGCCGCGATTGACCTCCTCCTGCTCCCCGCCGAGGTCGACCTGGGTCAGCGCAATGTCAATAAGGACGGCATCCCATTCCGAGGAGGTGGCATTCTCGGTCGCCAGCAACGCCCGCGCCTTCTGCAACCGGCTGCGGGGGCTGCGGGGGCCCTCCATTGGCTCGCCGGCGGCCAGGTAGTATTCGCCGACCGCCCGCTGAAGTTCCGCGGCCGCTTCTGGACTCCACTTCAGGTCGGCGCTATCCACATACTGCAAGGCCCGCGCCAGAGCTTGTTGCTGCCGGCCCTGGCTTAGCCACTGGAACACTCCGAGCGTTGCCCCTCCGACCAGTACCAGAAACACCACCGCCGCCGTGGCGCGTTTGGCCCATTGGGCCCAGGTGAGGCGTTCACGGGTGACCGGAACCGCCTCGGCCTGCAACAATGACTGCCGGCTAACAGCGGTCGCTCCCGACGAACCCCAGGCCCCCTCGGGCGCCTGCGCCGTGTTCTGCCGGGCAGCGCTGAGTCCTCCCCGTCCGTCGGGCTTGCGCCAGTCTTTGGGCTGATCCTTGACCCGCAGCGGCACTTTGATGATCCGCCGACACTCCGGGCACGGCGTCTGTTTGCCTTCCAACTCGGCCGCGACCTGAATGGACTCATCGCAATTGGGGCAAGTGAACGCAATCGGTTCGGCAGCCTTGGGTGCGGCCGCGGCCGGCTGGTCGGTCAACGCCGCGGCTGCGAGAGCCTCAACGTCTGCATCCGCGTTCGGCCCCGGAATGGTCAGGCTCTGTTTACAGGAGGGGCAAGCGGCCCGTTTCCCGGCCAGGTGTTCCTTGACACTGAGAACCTTGCGGCAGTGCGGACAGGTGAATTTGATTGTCATACTCAGACCAGAGGACAGAGGACAGAAGACAGCGGACAGAAGACAGCGGACAGAAGACAGCGGACAGAAGTCAAGGGACAGGTGTCCGAGAAGGAGTCAACAGCGGCAAGGATCTTCTGTCTGTCCTCTGTCCTCTGTCCTCTGTCCTCTGTCCTCTGTCCTCTGTCCCCTCTTCCTTTGCGGCTTCTTCTTTTTCCCAGGAGTCGATCTCTTCCAGGAGCGCGTCGACCATCTCGCTCTCCAGGACGTGACGCACGATCTCGCCGCGCTTGAAGATCACTCCCTT
>JBGQLF010000143.1:0-11699 GCA_041499985.1 Gemmataceae bacterium | reverse complement strand
GGCACGCCCTGAGTCTTCGAAGGGCGTGCCACCCCTGTTTGAACCATGCCGGCATCTCACTCGAACAGCTCGGCCACTCGGCAACGAAATCCCGGCAGGACCTCGCCGCCATCCAGCTCGTTTTCGGCGGCAAAGGTGGCTGGCTCCTGATCTGGGCTGAAAGTGGTCACCCGTTGCCGCTGCGGATCAATGACCCAGACGAGGCGGACTCCCATACGCAGGTATTCCCCGACCTTGTGCAGCACCTGCGTCCAGCTCTGCGTCGGTGAGCGAACCTCTACGACAAGGTCGGGAGGCTCCCTAGTGTAGCCGCTCGGAGGCGACTGTCCCTCCCAGCTGGCACGGAGGAAGACGGCAATATCAACTCCACGTACCGTATCGGGATCGTGTTGTGTGAGAATCCCCGCATCATTGCACAGGACCGTGCCCTGGCCCCTGGTCTTGACATACGACTTGAGCAGAAACACCCCGTTGGCGCAAACCATTCCATGTTTGTCTCCAGGTGGTGGCATCGGCACTAATTCTCCGCGGACCAATTCGAAGCCATCCGTTTCCGGACCGGTTTGATAAAACTCGGCGGCCGTCATCAACGTCTTGGTCGCCATCGCCTGCTCCCCCTCGGGAATGATTCCGAGCAGAACTCGTTACTATCCTATACCATACAGCGGCGCATACTTCCGCCGCAAGTAACTCAAGAGTGGCTTGTGACTGAGCGGCTTCCCGGTTACCCGCCGGCACAGCTCCGCCGCCCGGTAGCGCTGGCCCGGCCGATGCACCTTTTCGTTCAGCCAACTCTTGAGCCGGCCAAACTCGCCGCGGCGAAAGTCGGTGTCCAGATCACCTAGCTCTTGCCGTGCCTGCTCCATGAACTGAGCTGCGTACAGGTTGCCGAGCGTGTACGTCGGGAAGTAGCCGAGACCGCCCATGCTCCAGTGGATGTCTTGCAGGCAGCCCAGGGCATTCGTCGTCGGTGTCAGCTGGAACGACAGCTGGAACTTCTCGTTCCACGCCACGGGCACGTCGGCCGGCTGGAGGTCGCCGCGGATCAAGGCCTGTTCCAGCTCGAAACGCAGGATAATGTGCATGTTGTACGTCACTTCGTCCGCCTCGACGCGGATGTACGACGGCTGCACCTCATTGATCGCGAACACGAAATCATCCAGGGAAACATCGCGCAGAGAATCCAGGAACACCTGCCGAGCCCGCGGGAAGAAATGCTCCCAGAATGGCCGGCTGCGGCCTACCTGGTTTTCCCACAGGCGGGATTGCGATTCATGGATGCCCAGCGACGTGGCGTTGCCCATCGGCGTACCGAAGTGCTCCGGAGCCAGCCCCTGTTCGTAAATCCCGTGGCCGGCCTCGTGCAGGATGCCGAAAAACGCATCGTTGAAGTGACGCGAATTGTAACGCGTGGTGATGCGGCAATCGCCCGGTCCCATGCCGCTACAAAATGGGTGCGTGGTCACGTCGAGCCGGCCGGCGTCGAAGTCGAAGCCGATCGCCGCCGCGGCGGCCTGGCCGAACACCTGCTGCCGCTCGACCGCGTACTCGCGCTCAAGGATCGCACGTGGGGGGCGCCGGCCCGAAGCCATGATCGCGCTCACCAGCGGCACCAGCTCCGCGCGCAGATCCGCGAAGACCTGGGTGATCTCGGCTGTGGTCGCCCCCGGTTCATACTCATCGAGCAGGGCGTCGTAGGGCGATTCCTTATAGCCGATCGCTGCCGCCTCTTCGCGCTTGAGCCCGACGATCTTCTCCAGCCAGGGCTGAAACGTGGCGAAATCATTGGCCTGGCGCGCTTCCTGCCAAACTTGCTGGGCGCGCGTCGTCACCCGGGCCAGCTCCTCGACCAGCCGCTTGGGTAGTTTCACCGCCCGATCGTAGTGACGGCGAATCTCCCGTGCATTGACGGCGGAAGCCGACTCCGGGTCGTGCACCAGCGGCGAACCTTCGACTTGCTCCAGCAATTGGCCGATCTCCGGCGCCGTCAGCAGCTCGTGCGTCATTCGGGCCAGCAGGGCCATTTGCTCGGCCCGGTGCGCCGAACCCTGCCGCGGCATGTAGGTCCGTTCGTCCCAGCCTAGCACGCTGGCACACGAAGCCAGCAAGCTGTAGTCCTTGATGCGGCGAATCAACTCGGCATACGCTTGCTCGTGGTTCATGATCGGTGTCCCAGAAACCGTGTAGGGGTCCGCAGAAAGTGGCAGCGGCCAGATTGGATTTTATGACAAATTGCTGGACGATCAATTTGAAGGAGCTTGCACGCATGCTCATTTCGTGTAGACTCAGACGTTCGATTCCTACCCCTGCCTTAGTTGCGAGCCTCTGCTGGACCCGGCCGGAAGGAGCACCACTGTGTTACGCCTGATTGTTGCCTCTGTGCTGCCCCTCCTCATCTCCCTGACGCTGGCGGTTGCCCAGGATGTTCCGCCCAAGAAACCCGATACTCCTCCCCCGCCAGCGGCCACCCCGGCCGAGCGGATCAAGGTGGCCAAGGAATTCCGCGTCGAGCTGCTCTACTCCGTGCCTCGGGAGACGGAAGGCTCGTGGGTCAGCATGTGCGTCGATCCCAAGGGCCGACTCATCGTCTCGGACCAGTACGGCGGCCTGTTCCGCATCACTCCGCCTCCGCTCGGCGGCAAGCCATCCGAGACGAAGGTCGCGAAGATCCCCGTGAACATCGGTGAAGCACAGGGCCTGTTGTGGGCCTTCGATAGCCTGTACGTCATGGTCAATAGCCGGAAGTACGAGAGCGGTTTGTACCGTGTCCGCGACACCGATGGCGACGGCGAACTGGACGAAGTCAAGCTGCTGCGCCGACTGCGGGGTGGTGGCGGCGAGCATGGCCCGCACGCCATCGTGCTGCATCCAGACGGCAAATCGCTCGTGGTCCAGCACGGCAACCAGACGCCGTTGACTCAGTTCGACCGCACCCGCGTGGCACCGTTCTGGGGCGAGGATCACCTGCTGCCGCGCATGCCCGATGGGCGCGGCTTCATGGCCGGCGTGCTCGGGCCGGGCGGCGCCTTCTACAAGGTCGATCCCGAGGGCGAGCACTGGGAACTCTTGAGCGTCGGTTACCGCAATCCGTACGACATGGCTTACAACCGGCACGGCGATCTGTTCACGTTTGACGCCGACATGGAGTGGGATATCAACACGCCGTGGTATCGGCCGACGCGTGTCTGCCTGGTGGCCAGCGGCAGCGAGTTCGGTTGGCGCAACGGCACCGGCAAATGGCCACCGCACTATCCCGATAGCCTGCCGGCCATTCTCGACATTGGCCCCGGCTCGCCGACCGGAGTCACCTTTGGCTACGGGGCGAAGTTTCCCGCGAAATATCAGGAAGCGTTCTTCATCAGCGACTGGAGCTACGGCAAGCTCTACGCCGTTCACCTGACGCCGGAGCAGAGCGCTTATCGGGCTGAGGCCGAGGAGTTTCTCGCCGGCAGCCCCTTGCCCCTGACCGATCTCGTCATCAACCCGACGGATGGGGCGATGTACTTCGCCGTCGGTGGCCGCCGTACCCAGTCGGGCCTGTACCGTGTGACCTACATCGGCTCCGCATCGACCGCTCCGGCCCCGGTTGATAATCGAGGTGCCGAACTCCGGGCTCTGCGCCGCAAGCTCGAAGCGTTCCACGGCCAGAAAGATCCGCAGGCTGTCGCGACCGCATGGCCATATCTGAACCATGCCGATCGCTATATTCGTTATGCCGCCCGTGTAGCGCTGGAGCACCAGGATCCGAAGGAATGGCAGGAACGCTCTTTGGCCGAGAAGGATCCGCAGGCCGCCTTGACCGCGCTGCTGGCCCTGGTCCGGGTTCGAGCGAGTGACCCGTTCCACCGGCCCAAAGACGCACCGCCGGTAGATGAACAGCTGAAAGCGCGCCTGCTGACGGCGCTCGATCGCATCACCTGGAGCAAGCTTACCGATGCCCAGCGGCTAGAGTTGCTGCGTGTCTACGGGCTGATTTTCAACCGGATGGGCCGACCGGACGAGGCGGCTCGCCAGCGTGTTCTCGCGCACCTCGATCCGCACTACCCGGCGCGCAACCCTTTGCTCAATGCCGACCTGTGCCAGATACTCGTCTATCTCGAGGCTCCGGGCGTGGCGACGAAGACCTTGAAGCTGCTGGAGCAGGCGCCGACGCAAGAGGAACAGATCGAGTACGTCAAGTCGCTGCGCATGCTGAAGACCGGCTGGACGCCGGAGCAGCGGCAGCAGTATTTCGCGTGGTTCCTGAAGGCCGGCACGTTTAAAGGTGGAGCCAGCTTCACGAACTTCATGGCGAACATCAAGAAAGAGGCCGTGGCGGCGCTGACCGACGAGGAGAAGGTGGCCCTCCAGCCAATCCTCGAGGCCCCGGCCAAGGAAACGGCGCCGGTGGTGTTGGCCAAGCCGCGGCCGTTCGTCCGCAAGTGGACCCTGGACGAGCTGGTGCCGCTTGCCGAGAAGGGGCTCAAAAGGCGCGACTTCGACCGCGGCCGGGTCCTGTTCGGCCAGGGTAACTGTTTCGCCTGTCACCGCATCAACAATGAGGGCGGCGCCCAGGGGCCGGACCTGACGGCCGTGGCCGGCCGGTTCAGCGTTCGCGACTTGCTCGAATCCATCATTGACCCGAGCAAGGAGGTCAGCGACCAGTACGCGTCCGTGGTTATCACCACGACCGACGGCCGGGTGATTACTGGCCGGATCGTCAACCTTCAGGGCGATTCGATGTCGGTGATGACCGACATGATGAATCCGGGTGGCCTCACGAGTGTCAACCGCAAGCGGGTCGAGTCGATGGAAACGTCGAAAGTGTCAATGATGCCGACGGGGCTGCTGGATACCTTCCAGGAGGACGAGATCCTCGACCTGCTCGCCTTCTTGCTGTCGCGCGGCGAACGGGAGCAGGAGATGTTTCGGTGACAGATGGGCGTGTCAATTTACGGTTGATGCACCCGATTAGGAGCCCATATTGTGTTCCCGGGGCCTGTGCAGGTAGCTCGTTCAGGGCCTTGTTGTGCTCCGATCGTCTCAGAGAAACGCGCCGGCCGCCGCGAACAGTCGGCCGGTCAAACTGAGAAACTGACGACCCGCAGGGGTGTTTTGTAGCTCCTGCCATATCTCGAACGTGTACTCTGCCGGCGCGACCTGCGGGGCGACATCGGGCCAAGGGTATTCGGGGTTTGGTCCATCACGAGACAGCGAAGGCGCCAGGTCCTCGATGCTTTCGGCCAGTGGTACACTTTTCCGGATCGTGTGCCGCCAGTTTTCGTTTTGTCCCTCATAGCCCAGTTGCTTCTGAGCTTGCCGGTTGGTGGAAAGACTTCGGAGGAAGCGCGCGAACGCACGGTGCGTCTTGTTGAGTTTACCGTGTTTCCACGCGTGAGCCTTCCCGAGCAACTCCGTAGCCATTTGCAGGTAGTGGAGCACATGACAAGCCGGCAGCTCGGGTTGCTTCCGGAGCAGCTCGAAGACGGCAAAGTCCGTGCGAGCCTGGACGAGAAACAACCGCTGGTATTCGGTCATGCCCCCCGCCTCCAGACCCTATTCTCGCCGAGGATCCACCCGGGCGGCAGACGCGAGGGATCCCGCTTGATCTGCTCAAGTTGCTCGCTGGTGACGTCGGCGACAAACAGACGGAAACGCGCTCCTTCGATGTCCAGGCCGAAATCAATCGCTTCGGCCTTGGATGCGACGCCAGCGAGGCGGTCGTTTACCTCCACGAAACGAATCTCGTCGGCCGGCGCTCCACGCGGCAAGTACCATACTTCCCGGATGCCGCTATCGGCGAGGAGGTGTTTTTTCGCCACCCAGGCGGCCACCTCGTCTCGACTTCCGTTCGCCGGCGCATCCGGCTCTTGCGGGTGCCGACGTCGACCCCGGGCAGCTTCGTCGTATTCGTCGAGACGCTCGTACCATCTCTCCTCGTCGAGCTTCTCCAGATACTCCGGATCTGGATTTAACTTGATATAATCGGACCACGAGACGAACACAAGAGCCGTACCTGCAACCGGTTGATAGCCCGCTGACTGCCGCTCGCTATCGTACTTGAACACCTTGTAATGCTTCGGATCGTCTCCCGCCCGACCCACGGAGGCTTCGGGGCGACGATGGCCGTCGGGCCAGCTGTGAACAGCCTGCATGTCATAATCGAGGCTGACCCCCTCGATGACCTCCCCTTTGTATCCGTCCTTCCGAGGATCTTCCGAGGTGAACACGAGGTGAGTCGTCCCGTGACGCCGATCTTCGACGAGAAACATGACATCCCTCCCAGAATCGACAAGATGTAGGCATCCGCTCGGTTCATGGTCCACCTCCGGGTACGCCACATGGTAGGGCAGGAGCAGTCATGCCGCCAGCGGACGCTTGCAGCAGCCTCGACCTGTACAGTAGAATACCAAAACGATTTCGCTGGGCAACGCTGCCTCGGCGGGGAAGTGTGAGCGAAACCACAAGGGGGCAGCATGATTTACCGCAGTGACGACGAGCGCGCCAGAGTCCATGACGCCCGCTTGAGGCGCGACTAGAAGGCCGGACACATGAAAGCACCCCTGTCGCATACCCATCCCGAGATCGCCGCCGAGTGGCATGCGACAAAGAACGGCCGCCTTACGCCGAACAACGTAACGGCGGGCAGTCAGAAGAAAGTGTGGTGGTGTTGTGCTAGGAATCCGTCTCATGCGTGGGAAGCAAGTATTACGAATCGGTCGCGCGGCCAGGGATGTCCATTCTGCTCAGGACGTAGAGCAACCCCAACCAAGTCACTTGCAATGCTCTTTCCTGAACTGGCCGCGCTGTGGCACCCGACGAGGAACGGTAACCGGACACCAGATCAATTCCTTCCCCAGTCTAATGTGAAAGTTTGGTGGCTATGTGCGAATGGGCCAGACCATGAATGGGAGGCAAGAGTCTACAGCGTGACGAAGTCTACGAGGGCAGGCTGTCCTTTCTGTGCGGGGAAAAAAGCTTCGGTCACAAACTCCCTTGTCGCGCTTTTCCCCGATGTTGCTGCTCAGTGCCATCCAACGAAAAACGGCTCTCTCAAGCCAGATCAAATCGCTGCTGGTTCGGCAGACAAGCTTTGGTGGAGGTGCTCTCAAGATCCAGGTCACGAATGGCAAACCTCGCCGGCCAACCGAACCAAGCACGGAAGCGGCTGCCCGTTCTGCGCTGGACAGAAAGCCTCATTGGTTACGTCGATTGCTTCGCTCCGCCCGGATCTCGCTGCCGAGTGGCATCCGATCAAGAATGGTGACTTGACGCCTGACAAGGTAATGCCTGGGTCGGGCTGGAAGGTGTGGTGGCGGTGCTCCAAGTGCCCTGACCACGAGTGGGAAGCAACACCGAACAGTCGAACTAACAACACTTCGCCCAGTGGCTGTCCGTGCTGCTCTGGAAGGAAGGTCTCAGAAACGAACTCTCTTGCTGTTCGTGTTCCTGAATTCGCCGCACAGTGGCATCCAACGAAGAACGGCGACCTCACGCCGAACATGGTAGTCGCTGGATCGTCCCAAAGGGTCTGGTGGAAGTGTCCCGAAGGCCCGGACCACGAGTGGCAGGTGAAGGTGGCTGATCGCACGCAAGATGGCACCGGATGCCCGTACTGTGCAGGGAAGAAGGTTTCGATCACCAACTCCCTTGGCGCACTTTTTCCAGATGCTGCTGCCCAGTGGCATCCGTCGAAGAACGGCAAACTTACGCCAGATATGGTAATCGCCGGGTCAGAGACAATGGCTTGGTGGAAGTGCCCTGAAGGGCCGGATCATGAGTGGCAAGCAACGCCCGCCAACCGAACAAGACTGGGAAGTGGCTGCCCTTGCTGCTCGGGACTCAAGGCGACAGCAACTACCTCGCTTGCCTCGCTCTACCCAGAGATCGCTGCTGAATGGCATTCCACCAAGAACGGTGAACTCACACCGGAGAGAGTAGTTGCCGGATCAGCGAAAATGGTCTGGTGGAAGTGCCCCAAGGGCCTGGACCATGAATGGCAAGCCACGGTGGTGAACCGAACAAGACTTTCCACTGGCTGCCCACGATGCAACAGTGGCTGGACCCTGCAAAATATCCGCGCTTTCGTCTCGTCGCTTCAGGACCATCTGCACACTTTCACCCCCGCAGAACTTTATCTGCTCTTCCAGCAAAACGGCCTGCTCGCGAGCCACGGCAGAAGCAAAGCCTTCGTCAAGGCGCTGGCGACCGGCCGATTCCCAAAGGAGGAAATCGAAAAGTTCGTCAACAATGACCCCTCGCTCGTTGATGTGTTCATCCAAGACACTACCCAAATGCTCGAATCCCTGGAAACCGCTGGCGAGAAACCTGGCACCGAGGACGGTCTTCTCGATCGTACCAACGCTCTGGTCGCTGACACGGAAAAGGAAGACAAACCGCAGTTCCCAATCGTTGAGACTAAAAACGTCCTGGGTTCGCTTGGCCTGCAAGTCGTGAGCTCGGCGGACGAGGAGGCGGTGGAATTCCTGCTCGTGTCCGCGGTCGGCAAGTTATGGAAGCACGCGTACCACGATGAGACGGCGGCTGTGGCGCAGGCCAAGTCGTTCTGCGGGAATGGATATGCGGAGCAGGTCAGGTCGAGGTTCCTGGACGAATATCGCCATGTGACAGACCTGGCCATTCCCGCTGACTACGCTTTTCAGGTCAACGGCAAGCTGGCACCGCCGAACCTAATGCAGCGGCACTTCGCCGTCCGAGTCCGGGAGCAGAAGCGGGTAGGCAACTGGTCGGGCACGGGGGCCGGAAAGACGCTCGCAGCCGTCCTCGCTACCCGTGTGGTCGGCAGCAAGCTAACCGTTGTCTGCTGTCCAAACAGCGTTGTCGAGGGCTGGCGGCAAGCGATCTTCGATATCTTCCCGAACAGCGTTGTGGTTACCAAGACCTTCGAGTCCAATTGGGCCGCTGCCGCTGGTGACGTGACGGGCTTCGGCATCTTGGCCGATCACCGCACTCACCGCTACTTGGTCCTTAACTACGAGGCGTTCCAGCAGCCCGACTCGGCCGAGCGCGTGCGGTCTCTCGTTGAACGCGAACCGATAGACTTCATCATCGTGGATGAAATCCACTATGCCAAGCAGCGCGCGGTCGAGGACATCTCCCGGCGACGACAAATGGTGGCGGCGCTCACCAGCCTCGCCAGCGAGCGCAACCCGGACCTGCATGTCCTGGGGATGTCGGCCACACCCGTCATTAACAACCTCCAAGAGGGCAAGAGCATGGTCGAGTTGGTGAGCGGGATTGCCCACGAGGAACTCGACACCCGCCCCACTGTGCCGAACTGCATGAAGCTGCACCAGCGACTCGTGACGCTCGGCATTCGCTGGAT
Source organism: Gemmataceae bacterium (assembly GCA_041499985.1). Taxonomy (GTDB): domain Bacteria; phylum Planctomycetota; class Planctomycetia; order Gemmatales; family Gemmataceae; genus JBGQLF01. The sequence continues at coordinate 2,374 of JBGQLF010000143.1, read as the reverse complement.
GCCCCAATACGACCTGGGCTACGAGCAACGCGAGGTCGAGGTGGACTGCGGCGAGTTCCTCGAGGACATCCGCGCGCTCGGCCGCAACGGCACCCCGCTGGCGCTGGAGCAGGTCCTCACCCTTGCCCGGCTGCCGGTGATCCGCGCGCACATCCAGCCGAAGACGCTCATCTACACGCACTACGTTCAAGGCATCGACCGGCTCCTGCGGGACGCGCTCGTGGAGGATGGCTGGAGAGTGGGCTTCTACACCGGCGAGGACAAATCCGGCCTGGACGGCTTTCTGAAGGGCAATGTAGATGTCCTGATTGGTTCCAGCGCGATCGGTACCGGCGTCGATGGCCTCCAGCGCGTTTGCAATCGCTTGATCGTTAACGTCTTGCCTTGGACCGCCGCCGAGTTCGAGCAACTCAAGGGCCGCATTTACCGCCAAGGGCAGGCCCGAAGCGCGGTGACCATGATCCTGCCGCTGACCTATGCCGAGATCAACGGCCAGCGCTGGTCCTGGTGTGCATCGAAGATGCAGAGGCTTCGATTCAAGAAGTCTATCGCCGACGCCGCCGTCGATGGCGTCGTGCCGGAGGGGCATCTGCGCACGCCGGCCCAGGCGTATCAGGATGTCATGACCTGGCTGGAACGCCTCGATGTCGGCCAGGTCGAGGTCATTACTCGTCCCAAGATCATGGTTCCGCTCCCTGACACGGATCCGGCCGATGTGAAACGTTGGCGGCGGCGCTACGGCGACTTCTCGGCGATGAACCGCACCTGGAACCAGGGCCAGAGCCAAACTACGCATGCACGGCTCCAGGGCAACCCCGAGGAATGGGCACAATACCACACGCTGTATCGGGAGGCACGCAAGGATTGGGCAGTCGTTCCCTACGAAGAGATGATCCGCTGGTGCCGGCAGCGGAGCGGCTACGTCATCGGTGACTTCGGCTGCGGCGAGGCCAAACTGGCCGAGGCTGTGTCAGACCGACACACTGTCCACAGCTTCGACCACGTGGCCGTGAACGACGACGTGATTGCTTGCGACATGGCCCACGTCCCGCTCGATGACGCGACACTCGACGTGGCGATCTTTTCACTGTCCCTCATGGGCGCGAACTTCACCGACTACCTGCGTGAGGCCCATCGCACGTTGAAGCTTGATGGCCAGCTGCACATCATTGAGGCAACGGATCGCTTCACCGACAGGACTGAGTTTGCGAGAGCGCTGGAAGGATTCGGATTCGCGATTGTCAGCGTGGAAGACAAGTGGAAGTTCACCCATATCAGGGCAATCAAGACCGAGGACCAGCCGCGCGACGGCGTAGAATTAAGGTTCTAACGTTGCTGTAGAGCAAATGACCTAAGCCACACCGCAGGGAGTACGAAGTTACTGAACAGGAATGCTCTCATGGTTACGCGATACCTTGCGTCAGGTAGCGTTCGAGCGCCCCGACAATCCCGAGTTCTTCCAAGACGATTTTTTCGACCGCCCGCGGCTGGAAGTCGCCAAGCTTCCTGACCTGCCTGCCAATCCTCGAAACGATCCCCAGGTCGGGGAATTTCATGGTGCGGATCTCGGTGGCGTTGACCTGGGTATTGCCGCTGATAGTCCGGAAGTACCGGTCCAGTAGCGCCGAATTGAACAGGGCGGCCAGGCCAAACGTCTCATCCGCCGTTAGTTCGCGCTTGGAGTGGTAGACGTAGTTGAGGTGGTTCTCCAGGGCCACGTAAGGCCGCGGCTCCTGATCGCCGATGAAACAACTGGCGGTGAGCCGCCGGCGTTCTTCTTTGGCGCTGAACCGGCGGAGCAGGACGTAGTTGCGTGTCGGCACCAAGTGCTTGAGCGAGCCAGGGCAGACCCGAAAGGCCTTAGGCTTGTTCTTCCTTGGCAGAGGCCACACGGTCTGAAACGGCTTGATGTTGTGCACGGTGAGCAGCGCAGCGGTTTCCCGGCCGTCCAGTTCCTCGAGCAAGAAGTGCTTCGCCCGGAAAAGGACGACCGGCCCCGTAGATACTCGCAGGCCGAGGTCATTGAACCGGGCTGGCCACGCTTCGGTCACGCTTAGAATCTTCGCCTCTTCGGTGCTTGCCGGAATGCGGACCATCATATCACCACAGCTGTCGTCCACTACGGCATCCTTGGGCAAGGTCTGTACGTCGAACGTCTCCGGCATGTCCCCGCCGAAACTGGTGCTGATTGCGACCGAGACGCACGGTTGCCCCAGGCGGTGGGATTGAGTGACGATGCTTTCCTGGAGGATTTTGGCTCCCTTGAAGGTGTCGGTGCGGGATTCGAAGAGATGAATCCGTTCGAGGGCCATGCGGGCGAAAAACCAGCGGCGGAAATCCCGGAAGTAGAGCCCGTTACAGAAGCTGCGCGGGG
>JBGQLF010000142.1:0-11748 GCA_041499985.1 Gemmataceae bacterium | reverse complement strand
CACTGGCCCTGATGCCCGGCATGGGCACGTTCCTGTACCGCCCCATGGCGCTGGCGGTGGCCTTCGCCATGATCGCGGCCTACGTGTTGTCCCGGTCGTTCGTGCCCGCGCTGTGTGCACTCTGGCTCCGTGCGCACGGTCCGCAGCCCGAGGTCCATCCCGGAGTGGATTATGAACACCGCAATCCGCACGAGAACGGACCGCCGCACGGGCTGCTCGGCCGCACCTTTGCCCGCTGGGAGGCATTGCTCAACGGCTTCATCGCCGGGTATGTCCGCCTGCTGCACCAGGTGATGCGCCGGCGGCTCCTGGTCGTCACGACCGCCGTCGTCCTACTCGTCGGGGTGCTCGCCGGCTTCGGCACGCAGCTGCGGCGCGAGTTCTTCCCGGAGGTGGACGCCGGAGCCTTTGAGGTCTATGTCCGCGCACGGTCGGGCACGCGCATCGAGGTGACCGAGAAGCGGATCGCCGAGGTCGAGAAGATGATCCGAAACCGGATCGGAGACGACCTGGAGTTAATCATTAGTGAGATCGGAGTTGTCGCCGATTGGTCGGCTGCTTACACGCCCAACTCGGGGCCGATGGACACCGTGGTCAAGGTCCAGTTGAAGCCGGAGCGGCATCGTTCCGCCCAGGACTATGTCCAGATGCTCCGCACGCGATTTGCCAACGCCGCGGAGTTTGACGACCTGGAATTTGCCTTCGACGCGGGCGGCATGATACGCGGCGCCATGAACGAGGGCAAATCGACCCCGCTGAACGTCCGCATCACGGGCAAGAACCTGGAAAAGGCCCATCAAGTGGCCGAGGCGATCCGGCAGGAAGTCCAGCAGGTCGACGGCGTGGTCGATTGCCGCATCCTTCAGCGGCTCGACTACCCGGAGTACATCGTGGAGGTGGACCGGGCCAAGGCTTCCGACCTGGGCCTGACGCAAATGGACGTCATGAAAAACCTGGTCGCCGCCCTGAACTCCAGCATCCAGTTTAACAAGAAGAACTTCTGGATCGACCCGATCAGCCACAACCAGTATTACGTCGGCGTGCAATACCCCGAGGAAGACATCGAGTCCATGGAGACCGTCCTCGACGTACCGATCACCAGTTTGGCCCAGAAAAAGTCGATCCCGCTGCGCAACGTGGCCACGGTGCATCGGGCTAAAGTCCCGGCCGAGATCACGCATACCATGTTGCAACCGACCATCGATCTGACGATGGGAGTCCACGGGCGCGACCTGGGCCATCTCGCGGACGACGTGGCGGCCCTGGTCGGCAAGTTCGGGGTTCCGGCGGAGAAAGGGGCCTGGGTACCCTACGATCCGTCTTCCCCCGACAAGAAGCCTCTGGCGGGGAGCAAGATCATCCTCAGCGGCGAATACTCCCGTATGCAGGACACTTTCAACAACCTGCGCACCGGCCTGGTCCTGGCGAGCTTGCTGATCTACTTCCTGATGGTCGCCCTGTTCAAGTCGTGGCTGACGCCGCTGGTCATCCTGTCGGCGGTGCCGGTCGGACTGATCGGCGTGGTCGTGATGCTCTTTGTCACCAAGACAGCCATCAACGTCCAGTCGCTGCTTGGCGTTATCTTTATGGTCGGCATCGTGGTCTCCAACACCGTGCTGTTGGTGGACTTCGCCCAGCACCTGCGGCACCACGAGGGGCTGAACCCAACCGAAGCGATCCTGAAGGCGGCGTCGATCCGGGTCCGCCCGGTCGTGATGACCGCCCTGGCTGCCCTCTTCGCCCTGCTTCCAATGGCGCTGGGGTTGGCCCGGGGCAGCGAGGCCAATGCTCCCCTGGGCCGAGCCGTGATCGGCGGCCTCTTGGCGGGCCTTGTTACCACCCTGTTTGTCGTTCCGGCGCTGTTCTCCCTGGTGGTGCGGGCCCGCCCAGAGGCTGAAGATCCCGATGACCACCAGCCACAGGCGGCCGGGGCTACCGGAGCAGAAGGCGCTCCGGCCTAGAATGCCAAACGATGAAATTAGGTCTACAGGAGGTGAACCATGTCCCTGATCCGCCCTGCCCAAATGGCGTGCTGTCTGGGCCTCGTCCTGGCGTTCGCGCTCCCCACGGCATCGGGCCAGGAGGGAAGCGGCCAGTTCCCCGCCGCCAAGGCCGAGCCCGCCCAAAAGGTGGCGCGTCTGGTGTACCCTGTCCGCAGGGGCTCCGCGAAGGAACTTGCCAATACCCTCAGCCTGTTCTTCAAGGCCGAGCCGGCCTTCCAGGCCATGCCGGACGCGGGCAGCAATGCCCTCCTCCTCAGCGGCCCGGCGCCCGTCGTCGAGGAGGCGAACGCGGTGCTCCGCCAGATCGACCGCCCCGTTCGGACGGTCCATGTCGAGGTGATCCTGCTCGAGCTGACGGGCAAGCCCGACGGGGACGCCACGGACCTCAAACGGCCCGACCTCGCGGGGTCGGCCCGCGACCTGGAGGCCAAGATCCGCGACCTACAGAAGCAGGGGGTGATTGGTGGCGTCAAACGCGTCCAGCTAACCGCCCTGGAGATGCAGATGGCCCGGTCCCAGGTCGGCGCGAGCAAGCCGTCCGTCGCCGGCGTCGGGTTCAGCAGCGGGGGATTCCCGGGCGGCGGCGGCCGCGGCGGAGGGGTGAGCCGGTCCATCTCGTACCGGGATGTCGGCACGCTCGTGCAGGTGAAGCCAGAGGTCGGCGCGGACGGCCTAGTGACACTGGAACTGCGGGTCGAGAAGTCGCGGGTGCACACACCCGAGGGTGGCGTTCCCATCGGGACCGACGAGAAGGGGGCGCCCATCCCCGCCGCGGAGTTCCTTACCTCCACCCTCGAGACCAGGCTGAAAGTTGGCCGCGGGCGCGCCGTCCTGGCGCAGAGCGCGACGACCGGCTCGAAAGCCGGGCAGAGCGAGACGCTCATCCTCGTGACCGCCAGTACCGATGAGACTGGCCCGCGGGACGGCAAGTAGCCCTCCAGGGGGCGGGTCGGGACGCGGAGACCCTCTCCCATTTGTTTTGGTCCGTCTCCTGGCAAAAACCGGATCAGGGTCGGCTGGAAACAATGCTGAGATCGTGGGGGCACTCCCGGGTTCAGGCCGTGGCCAGCTACTAACGAGCACCGGGCCTCTCGTGGAGTAGATTTATTGATCGGGCGGGACCCAACGGCCGAAACCAATCTGTAGACCTGCGCGCAATGAGTGGGTTGCAAGGATAGGGGATGGTATCCGGATCAAGCGCGCGGGCTGCCTAACGTGACCGAGTAGCCCAACCTGGCCCCAGGGCGCCCACGGATGGGACCTTCTTGCCGAAGCTGCCAGGGCTCGGCGATTTGCCCTGGCTCTACATCTGACCCACAGACCTGCTGCCGGATTACTTCGCTGAGGATGCACCTGGTTTCTACGCAACGCAGGAAGGATTGCGAGGAAATCATGCCACCTCTTCGTTGGATCTCGTGGTCTGCCGCAGGTGTGTTGGCGGCGGGGCTGTGTGGGAGTCCACGAGCGGCTCTTGCCCAGCCTCCCACCGATGGGGCGCCCAAGGCGGGCGAGGCACTGCCGCAGCCGAGGCCAGTTGCCCCGGCCCAGGAACCACTCGCTCCAGTCAATTCTGTGCTCGACAACCAACTCCTGCCGATCGATCTGGCCAGCGCCCTTCAGCTCGCTGGTGTGCAGAATCCCGAAATCCTGCTGGCGCGGGAGCGGGTCGTGGAAGCGGTCGCCCTGCGCCAACTAGCTGCTGCTCAGATCTTGCCGAGCATCAACGTCGGCACCAACTTCGACAACCATAACGGCCCCTTACAGCGCTCCACGGGCGTGATCCAAAAGGTCGACCGCGGCTCCCTGTACCTCGGGCTCGGCGCCGCCGCCGTCGGGGCCGGCACCGTCACCATCCCCGGGATCGTCTGGAATGCCAATGTCTCGGAAGTCCTTTTCGGCGCCCTGGTGAGCCGGCAGGTAGTCCGCCAGCGCGAGTTCGCCAGCGTAGCCGTGCGGCATGACGTGTTGCTGCGTGTAGCTGCGGCCTACCTCGAGTTGCTCCGCGCCGAAGGCCGGCGAGCGATCGGCCTGCAAACGCGCGCCGAGGCTGCCGAAGTCGCTCGTGTCACCGCCAATTACGCCAAGACCGGCCAGGGGCGTCAGGCGGATGCCGACCGGGCGGCTACGGAGCTGGAGCAGCGTAACACCGAAGTCCTGCAAGCCGAAGGCGAAATCTTGACCGCCTCCGCACGCCTGAGCCAGCTCCTCGACCTGGACCCGTCCGTCCGCCTCCATGCCCTGGATGGCTGGGTCGTGCCCGCTCCGATCGTCCCGGACCCCATCCCGCTACCCGAGCTGCTCGCGATCGCCCTGATGCAGCGGCCAGAACTGCGCGAACGCCAGGCGGCCATCCAGGCAGCGCTCTTGGAACTCCGCGGGGCAAAGCTGTTGCCCTTCTCGCCCAACCTCCTCCTCGGTTACAGCGCCGGCACGTTCGGCGGCGGCAGCGATCTGGTCTCCCAGGGAATCCCGCAAGCGGATGGCACGATTCTCCGGCAACCGCGTTTTGATAGCTTCGGCGCGCGACAGGACTTCGACGCCGTCTTGTACTGGTCGGTCCGCAATTTGGGTATCGGCAACGTGGCTCTGGTGCGCCTGGCGCGCAGCAACCTGCGGAGCGACCAGCTGCGCCAGGTCGAAGTGCTGGATCGGGTGCGGGCGGAGGTGGCGGTGGCTTATGCACAGACTCATGCCCGCTTCGCTCAGATCGAAACCGGCGAACGGGCCGTGCAGTCCAGCCAGAAAGCCTTCCAGGAAGACCTGCTCCGCACCCGCAACCGGGAGGGTTTGCCCATCGAGGTGCTGGACAGTCTGCGCCTCCTGGGTCGCAGCCGGTACGCCTACCTCGACGCCATTGTGGACTACAACCGGGCGCACTTCGACCTGTATGTGGCCCTGGGGCAACCCCCGGCCAACACGCTCGCACGACCAATCCCGTCGAGCCTGGTGCCGGCACCGGATCCGCCCTCTGCTCCGGTCACCACCAAGTAAATCGGGCCTGACTGAGGGAAGGATGGGCAGGGCTTATGGATGGAGGAAACTTGCGCAGCGGGCGCCGGTGTGGGCAACGCCGATTCTGCTGGATAGTGGCTGCCCTGTGGATCTGCCCGCTCGGGTCGTTCGGCTGCCGTGAAGTGGCGGAGTGGCAGTCGGACGATGTTCTCCAGAAGTCCGCAAACAGCAATCCTGGCGAGTTCGTGGCACCCACTAGTGCCGGATCAAGGGAGCTGCATTCCAATCGTAGGACGGCTCTGGAGAGCTGTCCGGCCCAGCCGGACGGCTCTGGAGAGCCGTCCTACGAACAAGAGGTCACTTGCTCGGGCACTAGGCCCCCTCCTACCGATAGTCTTCCGTCCCCAGCGCTGCCCGTTCTGCCGCCTGCTTTCCTGGAGTACGCGATTGACCTGGAAACGGCCCTGGCCCTGGCTGGTGTGGAGAATCCGACCATTGCCCTGGCTGAAGAGGCCGTGCGCGCGAGTTTGGCGGCACAGTTGGCAGCGCGGGCGCTGCTGCTGCCAACCCTGGAGGCGGGTACCAGCTTCAACCTGCACCGCGGCAACCTACAATCAGCACGGGGGCTCCTTCGTGATGTGGATCGACAATCTCTCTACGTCGGGGCGGGGGCGCTCGCCGTGGGAGCTGGCACAGTCGCGGTTCCCGGTGTCCGCGTTACCGCTCACCTCGCGGATGCCATCTTCGAACCCCAGGCCGCCCGGCAACGGGTTGCCAGCCGGCGTTTCGATGCCCGCGCCACCCAGAATGCAGTGTTGCTCGACGTGACGACGCGTTATTTCGCCTTAGTCGGCGCGGAGGCACTCTTGCAAGCGCTCCGCCTATCGGAGAGCGAGCTCGCGGAGGTCGTCCGCTTGACGGCCAATTTCGCCCGCACCGGCCAGGCACGGGAGGGAGACGCGGAACGGGCCCGAAGTGAGGCGTTCCTGCTGCACGTTCAGGAGCAACAGGCCCAAGAAGAGGTGGCCGTGGCCGCGGCTGACCTGGCCCGCCTGCTGGACCTGGACCCGGCGGTTCGGCTTCGCGGACCGGGTGGAACAATCCCGCTGATCCAGCTGGTGGACCCCTGCGACCGCTTGGAGAACCTCATCCAGATCGCCCTGGGCAATCGTCCGGAAATCGGCGCGCGGACAGCAGAGGTAGCGGTGAACGAGACGCATTTACGCCAGGAGCGGATTCGGCCACTGGTTCCTCTCTTGTCGGTTGGCTTCAGTGCAGGCGGATTCGGCGGCGGCAGCGACCAGGCCGACACCCGTTTCGGCCATTTCAACGCTCGGACGGATTTCGACGTGCTCGCAGTATGGTCGGTGCGCAACTTTGGCCTGGGGGATGTGGCTGTGCAGCGACGTCTGCGTGCCGAGGTCGACCAGGCCCTGGCCGAGCGGGTGCGGGTGCTCGACCAGATTCGCCGGGAAGTCGCGGAAGCGTATGCTCTGGCCGCAGCTCGCCGCCTGCAAGTGGACGTGGCCCGGCGCCGTGTCGAGACGGCCCAGGAAGGCTACCGCCTGGACCTGACGCGGGCCAAGAACCTGGAGGGACACCCCATCGAGGTGCTCAATAGCGTCAACCTGTTGAGCGCGGCGCGCCAGGATTGGATCCGCGCGCTCATCGGTTACAACGTGGCCCAGTTCCAATTGTTCGTGGCGCTTGGCCAACCGCCTCGTTTGACACCACCAATCGAGTTACAAATGTCTGGTTTGTTTTGAACGGATGCGTGCGACGGGACCGTGTCTAAGTATCCTCGCGCGCCACATCGTCTCCGTACACAAAACCGCACATCTTGCACACCAGGACCTTCTGGCAGTCTGGGCAAGAGACCTCCATTTCGGGTTGGTAGACTCCCACGTGTGTTTCGCCCCGCTTCGGACGAAAGGGGTGGCCGCAGGCTTTACACACAAGCGGCTGTTCGCAGAAGCTACACTTGATCATGATCGTACTCGCGCAAACCGCCAGATTTGACAAGAACGCTGAGCATCATTATACATCGCCCGGCGCTGCCCTTGCCGGAAAACCGCGCCGGGTCCGGCGTCACGGTTTCCGCGTCCGAAACAGGCCACTTCGTCTTGACAGCGAGCACCGCTTTGGCTATCCCTCCGCCTCCTTCTGCGCCAAACGGCTAACTGGACTACAGGGACGGACCCATGACAGCGACGGACCGTTTATTCATGTCGGTGCGCCGCCGAACCGCAGGGCTGGTGGGAATCCTCCTGTGCGGCGCGGGGATCTGGGGCGCGACCTGCCTGGGGCTCGCACAAGCGCCGCCGGGCAAAGTGCTCGTGGCCGATGTGATTCCCCAGGGCAACCATCTCGTGCCCACGCAGAAAATCATCAGTCTCCTCAAGACGCGCCCCGGCACCGAGTATTCGCAGCAAGTCGTCAATGAGGACCTTAGCCGTTTGTATGAAACCCGCCAGTTCGCCAATATCCGCGTGCTGACCCAGCCTGCCCCCGACGGCAAGATCGTCGTGTATTTTCAGCTCGTGGAGTATCCCAGCACGGTCCAAGAAATCGTCTATCAAGGTGCCAAACACGTCAAACCGGACGACCTCGCCGCGCTGACCGGTCTGCGCAAGGGGGCGCCCCTCAATCCGATCGCCAACGAGATGGCCCGCCAGGCGATCGTGCGCCGCTACAACGAGATGGGGCGGATGTTCGCCAGCGTGCTGCTGGTCGAAGGCGACAAGCCGGGCGATACGCGCATCGTCTTCAATATCACGGAAGGTCCCCCGGTGAAGGTGAGCAGCATTGAGTTCACCGGCAACGCCTTCGTCAGCGGCGCCCGCTTGGCGACGCAGGTCAACTCGTCGCGCGAATACCTGGGACTGTTCGGCGGCAGCTTCAACCCCACGATGGCCGACATCGATGTGACCAAGCTGGAAGAGTACTACCGCACGTTCGGCTATCAGAACGTGCACGTGGCGCGCGAACTCCAATGGGACGAAGACCACCGCCACGTCAAGCTCGTCTTCCACATCCAGGAAGGCATCCGCTACCAGGTCGCCGGGACCCAGATTGGCGGCAATAGCGTCTTGACGGAGGACCAGCTCCTGCCCCTCACCAAGACGCATCGCGGCGATTTCTACAATAAAGGCAAAGTGGATGCCGATATCGCCCTTATCAAGGACGCCTACGGCAACCGCGGCTACGGCGTCAGCGTGCGCGAGCAGGATGTCTACACCGATCCCGGCCAGATGGTAGTCCACTACGAGGTGCAAGAACGGCCTCCAGCGCGGGTCGGCGAGATCAAGATCGTCGGCAATGAGGTGACGAAGCAAAACGTCATCTTGCGGCAGATTCCGTTGTATCCTGGGCAAGTGCTCACGTATCCGGATCTGCGCGTTGCCGAGCGCAACCTGGCCAAGCTGCGCATCTTCGAGACCAACGGTGAAAACGGCGTCCGGCCCACCGTGGCCGTGCTCGACCCCGATACCGACAACCCGGTCAAGGACCTGCTGGTCAGCGTGCAAGAGACGCAGACCGGCAGTTTGCTGCTGGGCGTCGGCGTCAATTCGGATGCGGGTCTGGTCGGCAGCATCGTCCTGAACGAGCGTAACTTTGATATCTTGCGCCCCCCGACCAGCATCGATGAATTGCTCAGTGGCCGGGCATTCCGAGGCGCCGGCCAGGAGTTTCGGGCCGAGGCGGTTCCGGGCACGCAGTTGCAGCGCTACACGGTCAGCTTCCGCGAGCCGTTCCTGTTCGATAGTCCGTATAGCCTGGGCCTCAGCGCGTATTACTACGACCGGGCCTACAACGAATATACCGAATCCCGTGTGGGCACGCGCATCACGCTGGGACGCCAGCTCAATCAATACTGGACTGCTTCAGCGACGTTACGCGTCGAGGATGTGGGCGTTCACCAGGTACCGTACTATGCTCCGCAGGACTTCCAGTCAGTTCTCGGCGACAACTTGCTCGTGGGACTCCGTGCCGCGGTCACGCGCGACACTCGGGATTCGTATCTCCGGCCAACCGAGGGCAGCCAGGTCGAGTTCGGTTTCGAACAAGTCCTGGGAGACTATACGTTCCCGCTGGCGAGCATCGAGGCCAACAAGTACTGGACGGTCTACGAACGGCCCGATGGCAGTGGCCGGCATGTCCTGGCCGCCCACAGCCAGCTGGCCTACGCTGGCTCGCACACGCCGGTGTTCGAGCGCTATTATGCCGGCGGTTTTCGCAGCATGCGCGGCTTCGAGTTCCGCGGCGTCGGTCCCTCTACCGACGGCTTCGAGGTGGGCGGCGACTTCATGTTCCTCAACAGCCTGGAGTACCAGGTGCCGATCCTGGCCAATGATCAGCTTTATGCCGTCGCCTTTGTCGATTCGGGAACGGTCGAGCGCACCGTGGCCATCCGCGATTATCGGGTCTCGGCAGGCGTTGGTCTGCGCATCGTCGTGCCGATGCTCGGTCCGGTACCGATCGCTCTCGACTTCGGCTTCCCGATCGTCAAAGGTCCTGAGGATCACGAGCAAATCTTTAGTTTCTGGATTGGATTCTTCCATTAAACGGCTGGTGCTCGTAGAAGCCGAAGTTACGGCCGGGATTCTCGTAGGCAACACGTCGTTTGCCCTCACACTAGCACCGTCCGTTGTTGGAAGAGACAGCTTGGCGTAGGATTCCTTCTGGGGTGCTTTTTCCACCTTCTGAAGGCGTCCCATGCAAGCCAGCCAGCTTCCCAACCTGGAGACGTTCGCGAAGGCTGCCGAGTTGAGCTGCTTCACGGCCGCCGCCCAAGCCCTGGGGGTGACCCAAGCAGCGGTGAGCCAGCAGGTCCAGGCCTTGGAGAAGGCCCTTGGCGTCTCCTTGTTCCACCGCCGCGGGGGGCGCGTTCTGCTCACCGAGGCCGGTCAACGCCTCTATCCCTATGCCCAGCACATCCTTTCCTTACACGCACAGGCCCGCCAGGAGGTAACCGGTCAGAAGCTTCCCCTCACCGGCGAACTCTCCCTGGCCGCCAGCTCCATCCCCGGGGAACACCTCCTGCCAGCAATTCTGTCCGTTTTCCGGGAGCAGTATCCGCACCTCCAGATTCGGGTCGCGGTCACGGATACCTTGGCGGTGCTGAAGCAGGTGGAGCACGGACACGCTCACCTGGGATTGGTCGGAGGCAAGAGAGAGCACCCGAACCTGGAGTTTCGCTCCTTCGCTTGTGACCAGATGATTGTGGTCGTGCCGATTACCCACCCGTGGCAGAAGCGCAAACGGGTCTCGTTGCCGCAGCTCTGCCAGCAACCCCTGATTCTGCGGGAAGCCGGCTCCGGGTCCCGCTGGTGCCTCGAACAAGGCCTGGCCCGCGCCGGTCGCTCCCTGAAAGATTTGCGAGTGGCCCTGGAACTCGGCAGCAACGAAGGCATCAAGGAAGCTGTTCTGCGGGGCATGGGCCTCGCGATCCTGTCGACTTATGCCGTGCAGGAAGAAGTTGCGGCCGGTAAGCTACACGCCGTCAAGGTCACGGGCCTGCCTTTGAAGCGGGACCTGTTCGTGGTCTGGGACCGGCGGCGGGTTTTGCCCATCCCAGCCAAACTCTTCCTCCAATTCCTCGAACCCTGTCCTGAGGGCACTTCCTAGCGCATAAGCAATGCTTATGGTCTGGCGCTCGGGTATCACCAGAACCGCAGTACCCCTCGTCGGCTTCTTGGCTAGCGTAAATGGTAAGCTCCAGTGGAGTGCCGTCCACACCCATTTGGGGTGCAACGTTGGTTCCGGTCCCGTATGTAGGAAGGAAGGTTCATGCCAGTTTCTGAGACGGGCGTTTCCCCGCAGAGAAGCGATGCGAGCAGCTCAGCGCCCCTTGTCGCCGCGAGTAGTTGGACCTGGGCCGCCCTCACGGTGGCCGCGGCGGGGTTGGCTGGAAGCCTCTTCTTGAGCCTGGGAATGGCTTTGAAAGCGTGCCCGCTTTGTTTCTACCAGCGGGCTTTTGTGATGAGCGTGTTCGCCGTCCTGGGTGTGGGCCTCCTTGGCGGAGCACGACACATCGGGCGCCTGAGCCTCTTCGTGCTGCCCCCGGCCGTAGCTGGCCTGGGAGTTGCCCTCTTCCACGTCTACCTTGAAGTGACGGGCAAACTGGAATGCCCGGCGGGACTGTTGGAGTGGAGCACGGCCCCCAAGCAGAGCCTTGGCATGTTCGGGGTCTTGGTCGCCCTGCTGGTCGTCGACGTCTTACGTGGCCCCGGCGCGGGTGTCAGCCACTGGCCCGGCCTGGCCGGTGCCATCCTCATTGGCAGCTTGCTTGCGGTGGCGTCTTGCACCAGCAACCCACCCATGCCGACTCCGCCCAAGGAACCCTATGCCAAACCACCGGACATCTGCCGGCCACCCTATCGCCTCTAGCCACCCCGGAGAGTGAGGAAGCCGATGAACCTCCTGAGCCACGAGAACATGGTCCGATTCGGCCTGTTTCTTGGCGTGCTGGTGCTGCTGGCCTTGTGGGAGGTGGCAGCACCACGCCGTCCGCTGACGACCCAGAAGCCGCTTCGCTGGAGCAGCAACTTGGGCCTCCTCTTCCTCAACACACTGGTCGTGCGTGTCCTGCTGCCGCTGAGCGCCTTCGAGATGGCGCTGGTCGCCGAAAAGCACAGCTGGGGGATATTCAACAACAGCAGCTTGCCTCCTTGGCTTGCGGTGGTTCTGTCCGTGGTCGCACTGGACCTGGTCATCTACCTCCAACACGTCGCGTTTCACGCCGTGCCCCTGCTCTGGCGGCTGCACTTGGTCCACCATGCCGATCTGGATT
>JBGQLF010000141.1:0-11754 GCA_041499985.1 Gemmataceae bacterium | reverse complement strand
CGCTGCAAGAGCCGATGGGATTGCACCTGGCCCAGTCCCCAGCCCCCATCGGCCACGAGCACGCCGGCTGTTTCCCGGACGACGGTCAAAGGCGCGCCCGGTTGGAGCTGGCCCTCACGGATGGCGCGGAGATACTGCGGCACGCGAATGAGGCCATGCGAGTCGTGACCACACAGGTTAGCGTCTACCAGGCTGTGCGCCACGACATTTGCTTCGTCCGGGGGCACAGCGGCTGCTGCAAATAACGAGCGGGCGAAGGCATGCAGGGATTCGGCGGAGAAGACAGGCACGGTTCGAGTTCCTCGAAGGGGTGATGGATCAATGGCCGCGGCGTCCTACGATACCCAAGACGCACGCCAAGAGGGAGGAAAATCCATGCCGTATCAGGTGCGCACCGAACGCCGGCCGGCAACCGGCAACCTTGACGGCACCATCGTGGCGCTGGAGGACCAGGAGGGCAGAGCGAGAGCCGAGATCTGGCCGGCTTTCGGGTTCAATTGTTACCAGTGGCAGGCAGTGCGGAATGGCCGACAGCTCGATCTCCTCTACGCCGATCCGCAGCTCTTCAACAACAGCTCGCCGACCCGCAGCGGCATTCCCATCCTCTTTCCGTTTCCCAACCGCATCCGGGACGGCCGGTTCACGTGGGACGGCAAAGCGTATCAACTACCGCTCAACGACTCAACGAAGAAGAACGCCATCCACGGGTTCGCCTGCCGCCGGCCCTGGCGCGTCGTCGATCAAGGCGCGAATGCCCAGGGGGCCTGGGTCACCGGAGAGTTTCGCGGCTCGCGCGATGCCGCGGAAACGTTGCCTTTCTGGCCGGCTGATTATCAAATCCACATCACTTATCACCTCAACAACGAGCGCTTGCGTTTGGAAGCCCGTGTCGATAATCCCGATCGCAAGGCACTGCCGTTCGGCTTGGGCTACCACCCGTACTTTCGCCTGCCGCTGGTCTCCGGCAGCGATGCGGCGCAGTGTTTCGTCGAGGTCAAGGCACGTTCCTTCTGGGAGTTGAGCGAGTCCCTGCCAACTGGGATGCGCCGGCCGGTGGATGCGGGGCGCGATCTCAACAGCCTGCGCCGCTGCTCCGAGCTGACACTGGATGATATTCTCGTGGACCTGGAAGGCTCCGCGGCAGCGGAGGCCCCTGGCCTGATCCAGCGCGGGCGACTGCGCCAGATGCCCGAGCAGGTCGAGATGCGGCTGTTGTGTTCGCCCGCCTTTCGCGAGATGGTGATGTTCACGCCCGCGAACCGCCAAGCCCTCTGCCTGGAGCCCTATACTTGCACGACCGATGCGCTCAACTTGCAACAGGGCGGCGTGGATGCGGGATGGCTCACGTTGGCGCCGGGCGCCAGCTGGTCGGCCGTGGTGGACATGGTGATCTGATCCAGGATTCGGTTGAGGATATTCGGTCTGTTTTAGACGAATCCTTCTCGAGGAAGAGGTTGTTCATGGCCCGGCGAAAGACGCACGACGCCAGCTACCCCGCTCTGGATCCGGCCGTGCTGAATGAGCGTCTGCGCCCTCCCCTGGCGGTTGTACTCGGCGCACCGCGCGAAGTGGCCGAGTTGCTGGCGCGTTTGCCAATCCGTGAGGTAGTCTGTTATCAGATGGACCTGTACCAGGCCGACCGGCTGCGCGCCGAGCTCGAGGAGCGACGACTCGCCGTCGAGGTGAAGACGGCCGCCGATCTGTGGGACCTGCCAGCCGTCTTTCAGACTGTTTTCTATCCGGTGCCGCCCAACAGCGAACGCGACCTAAAAATCGACATGGTCGAGCAGGCCTTTCACGTACTCCGGCCGCGCGGCCAGCTGGTCGTCTGGTCGCCCTATGAGACGGACCAGCTTTTTCCATCCCTGTTGAAGAAGGTGTTCGGGCGCGTGCATGTGCCGCAGGTGGGGGGGCACACGATTCTGTGGTGCCAGCGGGACGGCGACCGCCCGCGGCGGCGGCACGAAGTCACGTTCCATGTCCGCGCGGGTCCCGAGCTGTCCTTGCGCTTTCTGTCACGCCCCGGTGTCTTCGCGTATGGCCGGTTTGATGAAGGGGCCCGGGCACTCGTCGAGGTCATGACGATTCATCCCGGTGAGACGGTCCTCGACATCGGCTGTGGCTGCGGAACCAATGGTGTCATCGCCGGGCTGCGCAGTGGTCCAACCGGTCAGACGATCTTCGTCGATAGCAACCAGCGGGCGGTAGCCCTGGCCGCGCAAAATGCTCAGGCGAATGGCCTGCCCAAGTTTGAGGTGATCGCCTCGAGCCGCGTCGAGGGACTGCCGCCCCAGAGCGTGGGTGTCGCCCTGGCCAACCCTCCCTATTATGCGCAGACCGCGATTGCCCAGCTGTTCCTCTCCCGCGCCCGCGTCCTCTTGCGCCCGGGCGGCCGTGTCTACTTGGTTTCCAAGCAAGCGGATCAGGTGGGGCCCTTGATGGCGGAACTGTTTGGCCAAACCGAGGTCATCCTTCAGCGCGGCTATGCGGTGCTGTGCGCCACCGTGGCCACCGCGCCGGTCGCGGGGACCCGGCCGCCCTCTGCCGGCCAAGGCCTGCTGGAGTAAGCATCGTGTGCCAGCCAGTTCGGCTCACGGCCGAGGAACTGATTGCCACTCTGGAGCCTCTCTCATGCGTGATCCGATTGACGAATTCATGCGTTTCAACCGCCCGTTCGCCCTGCGCAACCGGGAGCTGCTGCGCCTCAAGGTGGCACGCATGGCCGAGAGTCCCTTCGCCTTCTTCCGCGGCAGCTTCCACCTCTTTGCTCGGGATGTTCTGGACAAGGTATGCGAGCCCGTGGGCCTGCCGGCGAGCACTGCGGGCGAACTCGACCTGGTGGGGGATCTGCACTGCGATAACTTCGGGACCTACCAGGCGGATGATGGCGCGGTGCACTACGACATCAATGACTTCGACGAGACGACGCAAGGCCGCTTCGACTTTGATGTCAGCCGCCTGTCAACGAGCTTTTTCCTGGCATCCCGCGAGCGTGGCGACAATCTTCAGGATGCCGTGCTGGTATGCCTGGCGTTTCTCGATGCCTATGTCGAGGTCGTGCATCGCTTTCTCAAGAAAGGTAAGGATCCGGAACTCGATGTCAGCGAGCGAGCTCCGTCGGGATGTTCGTCTGTGGACGACCAGGTCAAGACCGCCGTGAGTCAAAAGCGGACCGAGTTCATCGGCCGCTTGACCGAAGTCAAGAACGGTGGGCGCAGGCTGGTGCGCTCGCTGCACTACTTCAATCTGCCCGCCGAGGAGCGCGAGCAAGCGGTACGGCTGGTACAAGACTATCGCCGCCGGATGCCGGAACCGCCGACACCGGATTACTACGAGGTCGACGATGTGTGCGGCCGGATCGCCGGCATCGGCAGCATGGGCCGGCTGCGCTACGCCTTGCTGGTCCACGGCAAGGGCAGTCGCGAAGCCCGAAACGTGCTGCTGGAATTCAAGGAGGCACGGCCGTCGGCCTATGATGTGTACCGCCAGCGCGCCACCGACGCCGCGGCACTCCAGGGCCGGGCCGAGCGCGTCATCCGCGTGCAGCGCGAGTCCCAGGCCGCCAGCAATGCTTACCTGGGCTACGCCCTGGATGGCGACAAGTCGTTCCAGGTGCGCCAGCTCGGGCCGCACGATAGCCGTGTGGATACCAAGGCGCTGAGGAAATCGAATCGTCTGGAAGGCGTCTCCCAGGTCCAGGCCGGCATCCTGGCGCGGACCCACGCCCGGGCGGCCATGCGGGCCGTCGGCGTGACCAATGCGTTGGCGGAGCTGGTGAATGCGGAAGCCTTTTGTCAGCGCATGCTGGCGTTTTCGCTGGCCTATGCTGGTCTGGTGCAGCGGGACTGGATGCGGTTTGTCGGCCAGCGCGCCGAGCTGGAGAGTGGACAGTGGGGGGATAAGTGACCGTTAGCTGTCGGAGGAACACTATGAGGAATGGAGTAGAGAATAACAAGGCGAAGACACGCTGGCCAGAAGTTGAGCCGAGTTCGGGGAACGTCTTCGAGGACCTGGGCTTTCCCAACCCTGAAGAGGCCTTGCTGAAGGCAGAGCTCGCCGTCCGCATTTTGGAGATCGTCACCGGCCGGAAGCTCACTCAGAAGAAAGCTGCGGTCGTTCTCGGCATCGACCAGCCGAAGGTTTCGGCCTTGCTGCGGGGGAAACTTGCGGGCTTCTCCATCGAGCGGCTCCTTCGCTTCCTCAACGCCCTTGGGCAAGACGTGGACATCGTCATCCGGCCGGCGCGTAACGACCACGCGTCCACGCGCGTCGTTTCCGAGCCAGCGCTCACAGCGTCTTCAAGTACTCGATCACCGCCCAGCGCTCCGCGTCGCTGAGGTGGTCGCCGAAGGTGTGCCCGCCGTTGCCACGCCCGGGAAGCATCGTATCATAGATTTTGCGGCTCTCGAAAACCGACATCTGAGGATCGGCGCCGCGCTCGAGGATCTGCACTTTCCAGCCGAGTTTTTCCCTGTCGTAGGCGGTTGCGTCTGTGCGGAAGGAGCGCGTGTAGATTCTGGGCCGGGATTTCGAGTTCAGGACGTGATAGACGGTCGGTACCGAACCGTTGTGGAAGTATGGCGCCGTGGCCCAGATGCCATCCAGGGGCGGCGCCTGGTAGCCCCCCGTGATGATCCCGGGGAACTCGTCCATAAGCCAGCCCGACCGCTCATGAGCGAACCAGCTCTTGTTGTACAGAGCGATGAACTCCTTCGAGAGGCCCTGCTGCCGGCTGGGATCGGTGCCAATCTCGTCCAGTGGGACGATCCGGTTCGGATAAGTCCAATTCGCGCCGTAGGTCCCGTGGCAACGACTACAGGTTTCCTTGAAGATCGTCGCGCCCTGCTGCGCCAAGGACTGGTCCACTGGGAACGGGTACTTGGGTGGTTGGAGACTGCGCAAATAAGCCTGGATGTCAGCAAACGTCGCCTCTTCTTGGTGTAGCTTTGATGCCGAGTTGAGCGGACTCAGCATGAACTGCATCAGCGAACGCACGGAGCGGGCATCGGCACCTCCTGTATGATACATCGTCGTCTTCTTCTTCAGCAGCCACCAGGCCGGCGCGTCTTCGCAGAGGTCATCGCGCAGGCCCAGGTCCAGGCGCTTGCTGCGGAGACTCAAATCGGGTTCCCGTAAACCGAACAAAAACACGGCGACTGCTGCCGCTTCCGAGGTGCCGCGCACGCTACAGAAGCGGAAAGGTGTCCGGGCGGTCCACGTTGCTGTGGACGACAGATCCTCGAGAAGCGCCTGGATGTCGCCGGTCGTGTTGGGCAGGCCGACGTAGCTCTGGCCTAAAATCGAGCCGCCATGACAGAGCAGGCAGTCGGTGCTGAGAGCCTTACCGAACAGACTGTTCCCCTCGCGCAGGCCCATCGGATAGCCACCGTTGGGATACGGAGCCGGGTGTAGCCCGTAATGCTCCCGAAACGCCTGGGCGTAAGGCTCGGGCGGCTGGGTCGCTCCATCCCCCCAGCGACGCCAGGCATTCTGGTAGGCCGACAGCGCCAGCGTCGGTGGCGTGAAACTGCGACCCAGAAGGGCCTTCTCCCCGCGCGCCACCGCGTCCGGCTCCGCGGACGACGAGGAAGCCGCCGCTGCTGCCAGGCACGCCAGGGTTATCGCCGCCAATCGCCAAGCCGCCATGATCGAATCTCCCACCCTTGAATCAACCGCCTTCCTACTTATTCTAACAACACGGTCCAGGAAATAACCGCCGGATTCTTCGGCACCAGCCGGGCTTTCGCCGAGCAGGCTGTGCAGTATAATTTCCTCGGAGTGCCATGGCGGAACGGTGTGGTTCCGAAGAGCGCTGGGCTGCCGAGCCTTCCAGGCCAAACGACACCCGAGGAGGGATGAAGACACCTTCGCGAATCAACGAGAACGCCGAAGCGGCACCTGGCTCCGCGCCTGCCCTCGACGCCGTTACGCAACACAACCTTCGCGCCGAAAGCTTCTTCTCGGCCTTCAACGGCATCTACATGGGCCTGGCCATTATCGCCGCTCCCGTCGTGGCCGTCACCGGGGTGCGGGCCAATCCCCTGGAGCTGACCATCCTCGTCAGCGCCTTTCCGGTGGGCGCCTTCCTCGGTCCCCTGTGGGCCGGCCTGGGGCGTCGCTGGGGCATGCAGAAACTGGTCACGCAGATGGCGATCTGGGCCAATGTGCCCTTGTTCTTCCTCTACTGGGTCGAAGACCCCGCGCTGTTCACGGCCCTGATTAGCGTCAGTCAGCTGCTCAATTCGGCGATGCGCATGGGGCAATCCAGCCTGTACCGCGTCATGTACATCAAAGCACTTCGCGGCCGGGTCCTGGGCCGCTTGACGTTTTGGACCTACCTGACCATGGTACCGACCGTGCTGGGCACCGGCTGGCTGCTGGACAAGAGCCATGAGATGTACCGTGTGCTCTATCCGCTTGGGGGCCTCTGTGGCCTGATCGGTTGCTATTACTACGGTTTACTGCACATCCCCAGCCACGATACGCTTCCCCGGCGTAAGTCCAGTCTGCGCTCTGGGGTGCGCGGTGTGGAGCGGATCATCTCGCAGGACCGGCCCTACTTATTGTTCCAGCTGGCGTTCTTTCTTTCCGGTTCCTCGTTCTTCATGTCCACGCATGTGGTGCTCCTCTTGGTGCGCGATCGGTTTGGCTTCGGGGCCTTCGAGCTGGCGCTGTGGTTGTCGGTCGTGCCGCAGCTGCTGCTGGCACTGGGGTCGCCGGCCTGGGGCCACATCCTCGACCACATCGGCATCGTCCGCTGCCGCCTGCTCATTTCGATTCTGATGACGGGTTACCTGGCGAGCTACTTCGGCGGCGCGCTCACCGGTTGGGCTGCCCTGATCTATCTCGGCAGCGTGTTGCAAGGGACGTCGAACGGCGGCGGCCAATTGACGTGGTCGCTCGCCTCGAGCCATTTTGCCCCGCGCACCGAGGACGTGCCGCTGTACAATGGCATTCACTTCGTCCTGAATGGAATTCGCGGTCTGGTCTTGCCGTGGGTCGGCTCGGTGCTTTTTGTGCTGACCGGGCCCTGGGCGGTGTTGGCGGCCACGCTGGTCTCGCTGGGAAGTGTGCCCGTGGTCTTACGCTCGCTGAGCCTGGGCGATGGTCCAGATCAGGAAGCCGTCTTGCGCGTCGTGAGCCCCCAGGAAGCAAACAAGTCCGCGGGTTGAGGCCAGAGCCAAGGAGGATCGTGGTGAACATCCGCAACTATGAGCGAGGCGACGAAAGTTCCCAGGTCTCGATCTACAACGAGGCCGCCTCTCTACTGCCCAAGTTCAAGCCGGCTACCTTGGATGAGGTGCGTCGCCGTTGCCGCGCCGCCGACTTCGATCCCAGTACGCGGGTCTACGCTGTCGAAGAAGGTCGGCCGGTCGGCTATGTCACGTTTCACGTTAATGGCCGCGTCAGTTATCCCTGGTGTCTCAAGGGCCATGAGAGCGTGGCCGAGCCACTCTTCCAGCACGTCCTGGAAGCGATGCGAGGCCGTGGCGTTGGCAAGGCCTTCGCGGCCTACCGGGGCGATTGGCCAGCGCTCAAAGAGTTCTTCCTGGCGCACGGCTTCCAGCAGGTGCGGGAGATGGTCAATTTCGTCCTCGACCTCGCAGAGATGCCCACACCCGCTCCGCGCCCCAACAGCCTGGTCTCGCCGCTGCGGCCAGAGGACTTGTCGGCCATCTTGCAGCTGGCTCCCGGGGCGCTGCGCGTGACGACGGTGGCGGAGCTCGAGCAGCATCTGTTCCAGACTCCGTACTTCAAGCCCGAGGCCCTGTTTGTCCTACGCAGCCGCAGCGATGGCACACCGTTGGGCGTTGGCATCCTGGTGCAGGAACCCAGCTACGGCAATGCCAAGCAGGTCGATGCCGCCATGCCGTGTTTCCGCCTGGGTGCTTTTGGCACGGAGCGGATGCAGACCAAGCGGCTCAACGGGCTGTACAGCTTTCTGGCCAGGAATGATCCGAACGTCAACCCCATCGGCCTGGACCTGATGGGTCAGGCCGCCTTTCGGCTGCGCGCGGTTCCTGTCGACGCCTTGGCGGCGCAAGTCGCCTCCGATGTGCCGCATCTGTTCCGCTTCTATCAGCAGTATTTCCGGCGCCAGGGGAGCTTTCCGATCTTTGAGCGAGCACTGTAGAATAGTGTGTCGGCCGAGTCCAACACAACAAGGATTGAAACCGAGGTGCTCATGCGTTTCGCGGCAGCCTTGTCGACCGCACCGGACACTGCATGCGCGATCGAAGAAGCCTGCAATCGCGCTCTCACCAGCCTCCAAGGCGACCCGGAACTGGCCCTGGTCTTTTTCTCGCCGCACCATGCGGAAGCGGCCGAGAAGATCGCCACGGTACAGCAGCGCCTGTCCGCCCGCTGCCTGCTCGGATGTGTGGGCGAAGCGATCGTGGGCAACGATCAGGAGATCGAACAGGGCCCCGCTCTCAGCCTCTGGCTGGGCCGTTGGCCGCGCCGAGTCGAGCTTGAGCCCTTTCACCTCGAGCTGCACCATACGCCAGATGGACGAAGTCTTCTGGGCTGGCCGGATACTCTGCTGCATGCTGATCCGTCTGAGTCGGTGATCCTCCTGCTGGGCGACCCCTTCACGTTTCCCGCCAATGCTTGCTTGCAGCAGGTGAACACCAATCACCCGGGTCTGCGCGTCATGGGCGGCATGGCCAGTGGTGTCCGCGGGCCGGGACAGTGCCGCCTGATCCTGGGAAACCAGGTGTGCCACACTGGGGCCGTTGGGGTCCTCCTGCGCGGCTCCGTCACGATCCGCAGCGTAGTTTCGCAAGGCTGCCGGCCGATCGGCCGTCATCTGGTCATCACTCGGGCCCAGGACAATATCATTTCGGAACTGGGCGGCGAGCCACCCTTGGCCCGGCTGCAACAGCTCTGGCAGGCTCTGACTCCCGAGGAGCAAAGGCTGTTTCAACAAGGCCTGCACATTGGTCAGGTGATCAACGAATACCAGGGCGAATTCCAGCGCGGCGATTTTCTCGTCCGCAACGTGCTCGGACTGGATCGAGAGACCGGATCCCTGGCGATCACCGACCTGGTTCGTGTCGGCCAAACTGTACAGTTCCATGTCCGAGACGCCGAGACCGCCGACGAGGACCTCCACGCTTTGCTCCAGCTCGACGTTAGTGCACATGCGCAGAGTCCTGGCGGTGCCTTGCTGTTTACCTGCAACGGCCGTGGCCAACGCCTCTTCTCCGAGCCGCACCACGATGCTCGCGCGGTGCGGTCCGAGGTCGGCGAGGTGCCCTTGGCAGGCTTCTTTGCCCAGGGCGAGCTGGGGCCGGTCGGCGGCCAGAACTTCATCCACGGCTTCACGGCGAGCGTGGTGCTTTTTGAGTAGGGATCCGGGATCGGGACTAAGGACTTGGATTTCTGAGTTCCTGATCCCTGATCCCTAATCCCCGATGCTCACGCCGCATTCCGCTTCGGTCGGGCCTGGATGTCGAAGAGACCGAAGATCTCCCCCTCCGTCATCCCTAGCGCCTGCGGCGGCTCGTTTTGTGCGATCAGCTCATTGAATACCTGGCGCTTCCTCTCGAGCACTTCGGCAATGCGGCCTTCAATGGTACCCTGGGTGATGAAGCGTGTCACAAACACAGGCTCACGCTGGCCAATCCGGTGCGCCCGATTGATGGCCTGGTCTTCGATGGCTGGGTTCCACCAGCGATCGAAGAGAAACACATAGTTGGTGAACTGGAGGTTCAAGCCCACGCTGCCCGTGCCGTAGCTCATCAGGATCACATGCTTACTCGGATCGCTGCGGAATCGATCCAGGACGGCTTGTCGTTGGCGCGCCGGCACCTTGCCGTGAAACTGTAACGGCCCCAGCGCGACCAAGGCTCCCGCCAAATACTCCAGCGGTTCCACCCACTGCGAGAAGACAATTGCCTTGCGGTTGCTCTCTGCCACCTCGGCCAGATCGGCCTGCAATTGCTCGAGCTTCGCGCTTTGGCGCGTCAAGGGATCAAAGTTGCAAATCTGCTTTAGCCGCATGACCAGTTCGAAGACGTGTTGCACCGAGATGGTGGCGCCCAACGCATTGAGACGAATCACCCCCTCGGTCTCGGCCAAGGTATAGGCCTCGCGCTGCGCGGGCGTCAGCTCGACAAAGGTATCGCGAATCGTTTTCGGCGGTAAGTCGGTGAGCACGTCATCCTTGGTACGGCGTAGGATGCAGTCGGCGGTCAGTTGCGGCAGGCGCTTCGTCGGGGTGTCCGGTGGAATCCGTTCGGCATCGACGAAGGCAAACAGGTTGACGAGATCCTCGGGCTTGTTCTCGATCGGTGTGCCCGTCAAGGCCCAGCTACGCTCCCGGCGGAGGTGGCGCACCACCTGGGCGGTCTTGGATTCGCGGTTTTTGATGCGCTGGGCCTCGTCCAGGACGACCACATCAAAGCGGATCTGCTCGTCGGTCACCAGGGCGGCGTCACGGGTGAGCAGCTCATAATTGACCAGCTTCAGAGGGCAATTCGACACCAGCCAGCTGGCCCGGCGCGACTCGGCATCGCCGCCGATCACTTCGAAGGGCAAGTCCTCGGCCCAGGAGCCCAGCTCGCGCGACCAGTTATGCACGAGTGGCTTGGGACAAACGAGCAGAGCCCGCTGGATCAGACCGGCGTGGAACAGCAAGCGCAGAGCCAGGATGGTTTGCATCGTTTTGCCGAGCCCCATTTCGTCCGCCAGGAGGGCCGCATGCCGTGGCATCAGGAACGCGATTCCCTCCATTTGATAGGGATACGGTTGAAAAGGTACACGCACCTGCTTGCCGGCGAACAGGTTTTCAATCGGCGGCTGAAGCAGGTAAAGAAGCCGATCCTTGAACACCACCGTATCGCTGGGCACGCGGATGCGATGGCGCGGGGCCGTCAAGGGCTCGAGTTTTGGGCTGGGCCGCGGCTCCGGGTCCGGCTGATGCAGGCGCGGTTTCGCGGGTGGCAGACTGTCCGGAGGCGGTGCCGGGAAACGCCAGCCTTCCGTGGTGACTTCGGGTGTCAGCTTACCAAGGGAACGCACCCACGGCGCGTCGGTCAGCAGTCGGGCCTCTCGCACAGTGGTCTGCAACGGTCGCTCGAAACGCGGATGGGTCTTGGCCTCGACGGGAAGAGCCAGGTGGATGGTTTCGACATCGACCTCGGGCAGCGGTGCGGCGGCGGAGCCCGTGGGCGCCTGGGATGGAGCGGCTGAAGAGGCAGCCTCGGGGACCACCTCGTGCGGACGACTATCCACGGTTGGTAACTCCCATCTTGCGAGCCTCCGCGACTGCCTCCCGAACCCGAGCGAACGGCTCGCCCAGGTCCAACGTGCCCTCCAGTCGGCCGAGCAGCTCGCGAATCGCTGGTCCATCGGCCGGGAAGCGTGCGTGGCAGAGGATCGGCCCTTGACCGGGTGCAGCAGGGCGCACCACGGTGGCGCTCGTCGTCAAGCGTGTTGCGGCGGCATCTTCTGGCGAAACAAGCCATGCCACAGGAATCTCGAGCCGCTGGCGCAGGTCCAAGACTGCTTCGCGGTCGGTCAAGACCAGCTGCACGGCCACTGAGGTCTTCTCCACCAAAGTCTTGCCAATGAGATCGGCGCAGATGTACGGTTGTAGAGTGCCGCCATAGAGGATTTGCTGAACGCGGTTGGGCTGCACGGCCGTGCTCAGCCGAAACTCGAGCGGCCGACCCCAGATGTTGGTCACCAGGTAACCGCCGAGGTAACCATTGCTCTCCTGGAGGATCGTCAGGAAGCCCAAGTTGAGTG
>JBGQLF010000140.1:0-11788 GCA_041499985.1 Gemmataceae bacterium | reverse complement strand
TCTTCCAGACCCGGCGGTCGCCGTCCCAGCCGAGATTCAGGACCAGGTAATGGTCGTTGGCTTCGTCGAAGACGTGTTGGATCTCGACGCCATTGCTGCGGGCCCGCCGGATGTAGGCTTCCCAGTCGGCCAGGCAACGCTTGACCAATTGGCGATAGGAAATCAGTTTATCCATCGTTCGACCTCCTCGCTATCCAATCGAACCACCAACAGCTTGACCTGAGCCAGGCGAACGACGAGCTGAACAGACTTCCGCTCGAAGAAGTTCACGTAGGCGGCCGAGCTGACGGCCAGGAAAAGTTCGCGCTGCGGCTCGGTTACTTGCAGGAGGCGGCGGTACACTTCATACTGGCCGAGAGCCACTTCCCAGTCGTGATAGAGCGACGGCCCCAGGAAGCTTTTGATCTCTACCACGATGCGCCGGTCAGCCCGCTCGGCGGCAAGCGGCCGCTCGGCAGCGAGGTCAGCATACAGCGTGGCGTCCTCGTACCGAATCAGGTACGGGTCGTCCGTGATCGTCCAGCCGTCTTTGGTGAGAGCGTTCTTGACGGCGTTGTGAATCTGGTCAGGAGCCGGCACTGGACACCTCGCGTCAGTTATTATCTGCCTTCGGGGGCAGCGCCGCTACCTCAAAGCCCCGGCACTTCGCGCTCGTGCCGCAACACCCAATGCCCGGCCTTCATCACCGCCCGCACGCTCTCCAGACACGCCAGGTCCTCCAGCGGATTGCCTTCCACTACCACCAGGTCGGCGCGCCGGCCCGGGGTCAAACGACCGCGATCCGGCAATACCAGCGCCTCCGCTGCCGTGGACGTGACCGCGGTCAGCACTTCCGCGGGCGTCAGTTTCAGCTCCAGCACCGCCGTGCGCAGGCCCAAATCAAATCGGTCGATCGGCGTAAAACGGACGCCTGCATCGCTGTGCAGCGTGTAGCGGACACCCGCATCGATCATCCGCCGTTCGCAAGCAAAACGCGCATCCAGACGGCGCACGGGGCCCGACGTGTTGGCAGCAATCTGTGGCAGGAAGGCACGTCGAGTGGTACCCGACACCGTCAGGCCCACGTATTGCCCCTGATCGACCATACGGCGAGCGAGATCCGGCTCGAACTCGTAGCGGTTCTCCTCGACACGCCAGTCGCAGTGCTCGATGGTACGAAATTGGGCCGCCACGACGCCCGGCAACGCGGATTGGCTCAGGACATGAGCCGCACTCGCCTTGCTCGAAGCTCGACCGATGTCGGCAATGGCCTTCAAGGCTACCGGGTCGTATTGCGCCCGCATCGGATCGGAGCTGGGCGTCATGTTGCCGCCAGTCGCCATCACCTTGAGGAAGTCGGCGCCTTCAGCCAGCATGCGTTCAGCGGCCTGGCGGACCTCGTCGTGAGTGTCGGCCACGAGACCCAGCCAGTGGCAGTGGCCGGTGCGCGTCGTGATCGGCATGCCGCAGGCCAGTATGTCCGGCCCTTCGACCGCGCCGCATCGGATCGCCTCGCGCAGTCGCTGCGTGATCTGGCCTTTGCCACCGCAATCGCGAAGGGTCGTCAGGCCGGCCCGCAGCGCCGCCTGGGCGTTGGCCAGGGCGCGGCGGTAGAGTTCGTCGTCCGTTTCCCGGCCGACCTGCTCGATTATGGCTTCGTTGGTCTCGGCGGCGCAGAAGATCAAGTGCACGTGGGTGTCGATCAGACCGGGCAGGATCGTGCAGCCAGGGAAGTCGATTTGCTCCGCGGCATGGGCGCTCGGCGGCAGCGCACGCGAATGCACAGCTTCGATGTGGGCGCCTGCCAAATGCAAGATTGGTTGGTGGATCGTCGCGGCGCCCGTTCCATCGAAGAGTCGATCCGCGCTGACCCGCAGGGTAGTCATCGCGATTCCCCCTCTCTAACTGTTCTCTAACTATTCTCTGAGCCCGACGCGCAAGCGAGGGATACCGTCATTCCTCGCTTGCGCGTCGGGCTCATCCACCCCTGCGGGAGCGGTTGCGCAGGGAACCGTGCCCGCTCACACCGCGTTCCACGGCTCCCGCGCCTCCCGACGGAGCAGCTGGTTGGCCTCGGCATCGCCTACAAACTGCTCCTTGACCGGGTCCCACTGGAGCGGCCGGCGCAGCCAGTAGCCGATGTTCGTCAGGTGGCACACCGTCGCGGAACGATGGCCGACCTCCGCGGGGCAGATGGTCGGCTTGCGGCTCTTGATGCACTCCACCCAGTTCTTGCGGTGGTCGTTGGACGGATAACAGCGGAAACCGCCCTCCGGCAATGGCTCCTTGAGACGCTGCTCCGGCTCGGTCGCTAGCGAGCCGCGCGAGACTTTGACCACGCCATCGGTGCCCTCGAACAGGCAATCGACCGGGCCGCCGTGGTACATCACGATGCCGCTGGCGTAGGTCAGCTTCAGCCCACGCTTGGCGCCGGCCGCGGGCGGCTCGATCTTCACCGGCCCCGTATGATCCATGTCCAGCGCCCACTGGGCAATGTCATAGTGGTGGGCGCCGAAGTCGCAGACCATGCCGCCCCCGTACTCCTTGTAGAGCCGCCAGTGCGGAAAGCCCTTGTGCACACCCTTGGGGCAGAGGATTTCGTTGTAGCCGCGCTTCGGCGCTGGACCGAGCCAGAGGTTCCAGTCGGTCCCCTCGGGCACCGGCTGTTCCGGCAGATCGCAGGGAATCGCCGGGTCGCCGATGCCGATGCGGACGGTGTGCACCTTGCCGATGCGACCGTTGCGGACCAGCTCGACGGCGGTGCGAAAGCGGCCGCCGAACTCGCTGCGCTGCTGGCTGCCAGTCTGGAAGACCACCTTCGCCTTGGCGACCTCCTCGACGATCCGCCGGCCCTCGGCGACGTGGTGCGTCAGCGGCTTTTCACAGTAGATGTCCTTGCCGGCACGGGCGGCGAGGATGCAGGGGATGGTGTGCCAGTGGTCGGGCGTGGCGATGACCACGGCGTCGATGTCCTTGCGCGCCAGTAGTTCGCGGAAGTCGGTGTAGGCGGCACAGCCCTTGTAGTTGCCCTTGGCTTCCTGGGTGTAGCGGTCGTCGGCCATCTTCTTCGCCGACTCGCGCCGCTCGACGACGACATCGCAGACCGCGAGGACCTGGACGTCGGGGTTGCGGAGAAAGCTGCCGAGGTGGCCACGGTTCTGCGTGCCCACGCCGATGAAGCCGAGGGTAATACGGTCGTTGGGGCCGCGTTGGGCACGCAGCGGCGAGTAAACGAACGGGACGGCGACGGCGGTGGCGGCGGTCTGGACGAATTGGCGACGGGTCAAGCGGGTTGCTGGCATGGTGAAGACTCCGGAGAGGGCCGGTTCGCGATGCTTCACAGCGGCGTCGCGAACACGACGGCGAATCGATCTTGCCCAAAGGAACGCCTCTTGGGGCTCGGTTGCGACTTTCGAGGGCGATTCTACCCCAGGCGGGGCGGGTTGCAACGATTATTCCCACTGGTCGGGGAGGTTGGTGTTGCCGCCGCGCTCCTGTTGGTGAAGAAGAAGCTATCTCCTTGAGGATCGCCTCCGTCACTTATGGGGCGCTGCCGCGTTGCCCTCGATCAGTTCCTCGGCCTCGCGCACCAAGAGCTGCCCCAACGCATTCCCACTCCAGCCGGGATCCTTCATTCTCTCCCGGCCACGTTGGAGCGCGCTGCGGGCTTGATCCGCCTCGTCGAGACGGTAATGGGCCATCGCCAGTATGGCATCGTTGAAAGGGGGCAATACCTTGAACGAGACATGGTACTGGTGAGCAGGTGGGCGGCTGGCGTAGTAGGCCCGCAGAAGGTCCTGGCATTTGATGACGTCACTGTATTGGCCCAGGCGGTAGTGGGCCAGACTGAGGTACGCCAACGGGCGGTCGTGGGGGTAGAAGTTATATTCCGGGGGAGCCTGCAAGGCGGCCTCGGCTTGCCGCAGCGCCAGCCGGCAACGAGCCTCGGGCCCATTCGGTCGTCTCGTTCCCTGGATACTGGCGCCGAGGAGCCGATGGGGATCCTCTTGGAGACGCTCCGCCAGGGTCAATACCTGCTGTCGCAACGGTTCGCTGAGCGCGGGCAGGTCACGCAGATAGGCTCGGATTTCGTCTTTGAATCCCAAGCGGGCAGGGACGCCGTTTACCACGGCCGCGGCTTCGCGCTGAAGGCGTCGTTCCGCAGTCAGCGGCGTTGCTTCCCAGACGCGAACGGTGCGATCGGGACTAACCGAAGCAAGCCACTGATCCTGGGGGCCGAAAATCACGTTATAGACTTCGTCGTCATGACCACGTAAGGTGAGAAGTTCCTCGCCGCTGGCCGCGTCCCAGATCTTCACTGTGCGATCTTCGCTTGAAGAGGCGATGCGCCGACCGTCGTGGCTAAAAGCCAAGCCATTCATCCCGTCGGTGTGCCCTCGTAAGGTGAGGATCACGTCACCCGTGGCCGCATCCCAGACTTTGACTGTTCGGTCGTTACTCCCGGAGGCAATACGCTGGCCATCCGGACTGAATTTGACCTGGTAGACTTCCTGACTGTGGCCGCGAAAGCAAACCAGCTCCTGGCCGGTCTTCACATCCCAAACCCGGGCGGTCTTATCGGAGCTCGCCGAAACCACGCGTTGGCCATCCGGGCTGAAAGCCACGTCCCAGATCACGTGCGTGTGTCCAGGCAAGGTATGCAGCGTGCCGGAGGCCACTGACCACAAAATCACTTCCCCAAGAAATTCGCCCTGCGCCTTGCTGATCTGTATACCCATAGCGAGCTGCTCGCCATCCGGGCTGAAGGCAACACCATAAACCGAGCCCTTCGAGGTCATGGTGCGGCGGAGCTGGCCGGTGGTGGCGTCCCAGAGATTCACAATCCTGTCATGGCCAGCCGTGGCCAGGACTCGGCCGTCCGGGCTGAACGCCACAGCCATGGTGCGGTACGTGTGGCCGCGCAAGGTCAGAAGCCGCTGCCCGGTGGCCGGATCCCAAATCGTCACGGGCCCGTTGTGCTCGCCGCAAGCGAGGCGCTGACCGTCGGGACTCGCCGCTACTCGAAGTGGTTGGCTGTTCACCCGGAGGATAAAGGGGTCCTGGCCTGTGTGTGGATCCCAGACGGTGACACGGTTCTGCAAGCTACAAGTCATGAGGCGGCGGCCGTCGTCGCGGAAGGTCAGCCCCGCGGAATCACCCGTGTCGCCGCGCAGGGTACGGATTCTCGCGCGGCTCACCGGATTCCACAGCTGGATGATCCCATCGCGCCCCGTAGAGGCGAGAAGCTTGCCGTCGGGACTGTAGGCCACGAGGTCAGGGCTCTCGCTTTCTCCCCGGAGCACCGGGCGTTCCTTGCCAGTCTGGGCGTCCCAGACATGGACGGCCCGATCTTCGGCCCCCAAGGCGAGCTGTTGACCATCCGGGCTAAAGGCCAGTTTCCCTGTCTCGTTCGCGTTTCCGGCAGGTTTGACCGGCAGGTTAGCCACCTCGAGGAGAACCGACCCCGTGCCAGTCTGCCAGATCTTCAGCCCAGCCGCCGCCGCATTTGGCTGAGTGGAAGATGGGTACTGGACAAGGTAAGCCAGGCGCTGGCTATCTGGACTGAAGGCGATACCCCTACAAGCGCCGGTGAAGCCTGTCAGAGTGCGCACCAGCTGGCGGGTTTTCCCGTCCCAGAGCGTCACGGCACCAGGCTTGTCGGTCTCGAAACTGGCCAGCGCTAGCCACTGTCCATCTGGACTAAAGGTGGCGCTAGCTGGCCGGCCCGGGTATCCCTTCAGCTCCTGGACTTCCTTCCCGGTTGCCGCATCCCAGAGCTTCGCCTTGGAGGTTGAGATCCCTGGACCCCCTCCCACCGAGACCAGGAGCTTCGCATCGGGACTCAGCTCCAGCGAGAGTGCCAAGAACTTTTCGTTGAGCTCGTGCGTGACCTGGCCCGAAGCCGTGTCCCAAAAACTTATCGTAAAACTGGCACTGCCCGACACGACCCATTTCCCATCAGGGCTGAAGGCCACGCGCCTCGCGGAATCGGCGGGGCCCTGAACGCTGGCCAGCTCGCGGTGACACAGCTGGTGGAGGTAGTGCCACTCCCAGCCCCGCACCTCCCCCGGGCATTCTTGGAGCAGCTGCTTGACCCGGCCAACGTTGCCAGCCGTCCACTCGCGCTCTGCCAGGACTAGCTTGTGCTGATAGAACTGCTTCCGCTCACCGGCCCGGGCCCTTGCTTCCGCCTGGAGAGCCGCGTCGGTCTCTGCCTTTGCCTCCTTCAGCTCCGTCAGGGTTTTCGTGATCGTGTCGTTCGCCTTTTGCAGGTCCTGTTGGAAGACAAAGCCAACAAGCAAGCCGACCACAGCCACGACCGCCACGCTGCTCACACCGAGCAACGCTGTCACCGCCGGCCGTCGCTTGGCCCAGCGCCAGCCCCGTTCCCACGCCGGCACCGGCCGCGCCTGGATCGGTTCGCCCTTCTGGAAGCGGTGCAAGTCCTCGGCCAGCTCGCCCGCCGTCGCATAACGCCGGCCCGGTTCCTTGGCCAGCGCCTTCAGACAAATCGTCTCCAAATCGCGTGGAATGCGATCGTTGAGGCTACGCAGCGGCCGCGGCTCGTCGTACTGCACTTGCTGAAGCAGCATGCGCGCCGTGCCGCGGAAGGGGAGTTCGCCGGTGAGCATGCGGTACAAAATGACGCCCAGGCTGTAGACATCGCTGCGGCCATCGACCTGGTGGGCCTCGCCGCGCGCCTGCTCCGGACTCATATACGCTGGCGTGCCCAGGACCTGGCCCTCGATCGTCATGGTAATCTCGCCAGCGTCACGCTTGGCCAGGCCGAAGTCCATCAGATAGGGCGTACGGTCCGGGGTCACCATGATGTTCGACGGTTTGACATCGCGGTGGACGACGCCCTGCTCATGCGCATACTGGAGAGCATCGGCCACGGTCGAAGCCAGCCGGGCCGCCTCAAGGGGAGTGGGGCGCCGCGCCGTCAACATCTCGGCCAGGGTCGTGCCATTGACAAAGGCACTTACCAGGTAGGGGATGCCGTCGAATTGGCCGACTTCGTAGACCGGGACAATGTTCGGATGCCGCAACTGGGCCACGCTGCGGCCTTCGCGCAGAAAGCGATCCAGATCGGCGCGATTGGACAGGTTACCGGAGCGCGGCACCTTGAGGGCCACGATGCGATCCAACTCGGGATCGCGCGCCTTGTACACGGTGCCGAACGCTCCGATACCGAGCTCACCGAGGATCTCGAACCGGCCGAGGCGGCGTTCGCCCTCGCTGGCGTGCCAATCGGTGGTCGAGCCGCGCTCCAGTTGGAAGCTGGAACCACACGAGGCACAGATCACCTCGCGTGTGGAGAGGTCCACCAGCTCGATCGGACTCTGGCAATGCGGGCAGAGCACATGCATGCGCGGGCCTCCGTGGAGCTACTCCTGAAGAATGGTCTGTATTCTCCCATGTGGATGTGGATGAAGCAAGGAAGCGGTTTTTGCTTGCCTGGGCCGCGTGCCTTTCATAGTCTGTTCTCGGACGGCGATTTGGGTTGCACGGGAATCCGGTTTTCGTAAAGGAGCAAGTTCATGCGACAGGACGTTAATCGTTGGTGGCTCCTGGCAGGTCTGGCTACATTTCTGCCCCTGTTCACAGCCCTGCTCGCATGGCAATCATTCGCGGCTCGCTCAGCCCGCGCCGCCGACCCAGCCCGGCCGGCGCTGCCTTCCGCCGAGTTCGTTCAAGCGATCCGAGATGGCGATACGAAGCGGGTGAGCATCCTGTTGAGCGCCGGTGCCAACGTCAACGCACGGGATCCCGAGGGCAATACGCCGTTGATCCTGGCCGCGCTCTATGCACGGCCGGACTGCGTCGAGCTGCTCCTCAAGAAAGGGGCGGATCCGAACGCGGCGAACAAGGCCGGCGTCACCCCCCTGATTCGCGCTGCTACCGACCACGAAAAAGCTAAGCTCCTGCTTGCCGCAGGCGCGAAAGTACAGGTTCACACGGAGCTTGGCAACACCCCGCTGATCCTGGCTGCCCGCCGCTCCGGCAACAATCGAACGGTGCGGTTGCTTCTTGACCAGGGCGCCGACGTGAAGGAGAGGAACCGCCTGGGGGTCAGCGCGCTCCTCGCCGCCGCCGCGAGCGGGGACCTGGCCACGGTGCGGATGCTGCTGGACAAGGGGGCCGAAGTCAACGACTCGCCCTCGCGGGACGACATCTTTGCTGGAATGCGAACCCCACTCATGTGGGCCGCTTTCCGGAACGATCTGCCCCTGCTACGTCTCTTGCTCGAGCGTAGGGCCGATCCGAATAAGGGGCTGCTTTTTGGAACGCCTCTCTCTCAGGCGGCATGGCACGATAGCGTCGAGGCAGCGAAAATACTCCTGGACCACGGGGCGCGCGTGGATGGGCGCGACCGCCTGGCGGACTTCACCCCATTGCATTGGGCCGCAGCGACCGACTCGATCCGACCGCAGCTCGTCCAGCTGTTGCTGGCCAAAGGCGCGGACCCGAACGCGGCCGGCGGCGACCCGATCGATGCGTTCCTCGGTGTGCCGCAAACTCCGCTGATGTTGGCCCAAAAGCGCGGGTGCACGGCGATCGTGGAGGCGCTGCTTGCCGCCGGCGCCAAGGCCCCGCTGAGCGCGGAACCGGTCGCCCGCGCCGCGCGCGCACTGCCTGACCCATTGCATGCGCCGCCGCTGACCGGCGCTGCCGAACGGGCGGTAGCCGCCCTGCAACTGACCGCGGCCAAGTCGCGCGAAGGGTTTCTGCGCCACGCCAGCAAGCAGGACTGCGTGTCGTGCCACCAGCAATACCTTCCCCTGGCCGCCGTTGGCCATGCTCGGGCTCGTTCTATCCGCTTCGATGACGAGAAAGCTCAACAACAGATGGAAGTTGTTCGCAGAGATGCATCGGGTGGCAAGGAGTTCACCTTCCAGGCCTTATTCCACCCCGAGCCAGTCCACTCCTACGGCTATGAGGCATTCGGTTTTGTATCTGAAAAGGTCCCGGCAACGAGCGTGACCGACGCCCTCGTGCATCATCTGGCCACCATCCAGGCGGCCGATGGTCGCTGGGAGGTGAACATTCCACGCCCTCCACTTCAATCGGGAGACGTCAGCGCGACGGCGCTGGCGATCCTGGCGCTGAAGCAATACGGCTGGCCAGGTCGTAGGGACGAATTCGCCGCGTGCATCGACCGGGGACGCCAATGGTTGTGGGCGGTCAAGGCAGAAACGAATGAGGAGGCCATCTTTCAGCTTCTCGGTCTCCACTGGTCTGGCGAGCCAGCCGATAAGCTCGCCGATCTGGCCAAGGCTCTCCTGGACAAGCAACGGAACGACGGCGGGTGGTCCCAGCTGCCCACGCTGCACAGCGACGCTTACGCCACAGGCCAAGCTCTCTACGCCCTCACGCGCGCTGCGAAGCATCCTCTCGCCGATCGTGCCTGGCAGCGCGGTCTGCGTTTCTTGCTGGCGACCCAGCACGAGGATGGCTCGTGGTACGTGAGCCGGCGCGCGTTTCCATTTCAGCCGACTATGTCAAGCGGTTTCCCGCACGGGCGTGACGCGTGGCTCTCCGCGTCTGCCACGAGTTGGGCCGTGATGGCGCTCACACAGGCCATTGCGCCGGGTACCGTTGCCGGGGCGGCTTCCACTGCATCACACGTGACGCCCGTCGTAGCCCCGCCGAAGGATACCTCCGTGCGCGCGACGAAAGTGGACTTTGTGGAGCACATCAAGCCGTTACTGGAGCGCTCCTGCCTGACCTGCCACGGCCCCGAGCGACCGCGGAGCCGGTACCGCGTCGATAGCCGGACGGGGCTTGTCCAGGGCGGCAACAGCGGGGAAGCCGCCCTCGTTCCCGGTCAAAGCGATCGCAGCCCTTTGATCGAGTACGTGAGCGGTCCGGGAGCGATCCTGGAGATGCCGCCCCCGGCCAAGCGCGACCGCTTTCCGGCGCTGACGCAGGAAGAATTGCAGCGGTTGCGCACCTGGGTCGATCAGGGAGCAGTATGGCCAAAGGATTTGGTTCTGAGTCCACCCCGGGGAGAGAGACAGCCGTGATGCTAAATGCCCCTGCGCGCTTGCGCTTCAGGCTGGTGTCAAACCGACCCGCGTCGAGTATAGCGGTAGATTGGGAAGGACTGCAAACCAGGATTCGTGGGTGGTGGCGCCGTAAGGCTTCCTCTATGCCTTGGCCTTGGCAGTTAATACATCTTCAAGCCTCTCTAATACATCTTTATAGGTGCGGATTTTACTCCTCTGCGGAGCATCTTTAGACGGATAAAGAGGGTAGGAGAGCAACTCGTGCATCGTCCAGGCATGATCGGCCAACCCGGCAGCCATGGCCGGGGTGCGGTAGTGGTAGCGTGGCGGGTCCTCCTGCACCTTCTGTCGCAACGTCCGCACGCACCAACCGAAGTTGTACCACACCACCACCAGCCATGTGCTGGCCTCATGAAAGCTCAGGTCCTTGGAAAACGTGTACGCCTTGCGTTTCTTCCGCCCGTTGAACTGCCGCTGCGTCCCAAACCAACGCTCCACGAAGCTGGTATTGATCGTCTGCGACCGCTCCGAGTCCTCCAGCGTTGCCTCCGCCTGCTCCTCACTTCCCAGCACCACCTGGCTGGTCACTTCCACCACGCGGCCACCCTCCTTTTCCTTTAGGACGGTGGCGTAGGTGATCTCCACAGGAAAGTAGAACTCCGGCATGCCCGTGCGGTCGAATTCCGCCTCTTCCTCTGGGGTTAGTCCCATTTCCTCTCGCCAGACCCCGTAGGTGTCCAGGATCACCGTCTCGTACACCGCATAGCCGTCCGTGGTAATCAGTTCCGGCAAAGCCCCGTCCGTGCGGTCGTAGAAATCGGTGAAGACCTGGACCACCGTGTCGGCGGTGCGGCGACCCACCACCATGCTGATGATCAGCTTCGTTTCGGGGTCGATGATCACGTGGTCCCAGTAACTGCCCTGCTGGGCGTCGTCGGCGTCGGCGGGGTCACAGTGTTTGTCTTTTTTTTCCCACAAAGGCCCAAGCCTCATCGGGCTGGATCTGTTTGGGATCGACGTGTCGGACTTTCTGGTCGTGGAACAGTTCGGCATGTTTGCCGCAACGCTGGGTGAAACGCAGGACGGTGTTGCGGCTGACCTTACACAGCCGGGCCGTGGCGCGCACGCCGCAGCCGTCGGCGAGGTGCTCCGCGATGGCCACGAGTTTGGCTTCGGTTGTTCGCAGGCCGAACAGGGGAGTGTTGGCGCGTTCGGAGAAGTCCGTGCCGCAGGTGACGCAGTGCAAGCAGCGGATGCGATGCCCGCTGCCGGACCAGCCATGCAGACGCAGGTTGCCGGCGCCGCGCTGGGCGTAGACGGGGCAGTCAGGGTTGGGGCAGGCCAGCTGCGAGTAGTCCTCGGCGCTCATCGCTTCCCTCCCTTCTCGTCGGGCAACTATCATTGTACGCTGCCAGGGACGAGCCGCGAAGCCCTACGGGGCCACCACCGATTCGTGAACAGCCTGGTCACAGGCCATGACCCGACGCATCCTTGGTTCTGCGCAACGGCCTTGGCGATGGATTTCTCAACGCGTGTACCATAGATCCTCAGACCCGGAAGCGTTGTGTTGGGTTGTCACCCCGGGGTTCTGACAATCCATTTGGGCGCTCAGACTGCGCCAACAACCGCCCGCGGAAACAACCAGCGGACAGACAGCTTTTGCGGATTCATCCAGAGGTAGGTCAAGACGGTAGCACCAACCGTAGGAGTAGGGTGCGTCCAGTCGGGGGGGTCGCACCCAAACCCCCCCCGCCGCAACCGGGCGTCAGCGCCGACACGCCACACCATAACGTGCCACC
>JBGQLF010000139.1:0-11793 GCA_041499985.1 Gemmataceae bacterium | reverse complement strand
AGGTCGGGGAATTCCCGGTACGTCGGTCG
The DNA here is from genome assembly GCA_041499985.1 of Gemmataceae bacterium. Classification (GTDB taxonomy): domain Bacteria; phylum Planctomycetota; class Planctomycetia; order Gemmatales; family Gemmataceae; genus JBGQLF01. The sequence goes on along the minus strand of JBGQLF010000139.1, from coordinate 11,764 downwards.
CGGGTCACGCGCCGTGCGTGGGCGCATCCAGCCGCGTGCGCCGAGCGTCGTGAAGAGCACCCGGCCGCGGCCGACCTCCGCAAGGAACGCGGCCGGCCAGCCATTGACGGTGTACAAAATCTGCTGATGAGGCGCGAGGACCCGGACGAAATCCACGGGTTCTTCCGTTTCCGTGGCCTGGGCCTCCGCGCGGTAGGGGTTGGCCGGCCCGCTGCGAACGTGAAGGCTCGTCAGGCTGACCCGGTCCACGACCTGGAAGTCCAGCACATCTCCCAGCAGCGTCGCCACGGTCCCCGGCTCAACCAGATCGAGCAGCACCCAGAGAGACCCGCCGCGCTGGAGCCATTCGCGGAGGGCCCGTTGGCCAGCGACGTCGTCCACCATGCGGTCCGAGCCGAGCACGAAGTGCTCGATTCCTTCCAGCGCCTCCGGGACCGGCGGCAGAAAGCGCTGCTTGACCAAGTTCAAACGCTCCGAAAAACCCCAGCGGTGACGGAAGACCCGCACGAGGTCGCGAACGTCTTTGGCCCGGGCCTCGTCCCGAGGAGACAGGGGGGCCTGGGAGCCGTCGGCGATGTCCGCGTCGAGCAGGACCGTAGTACCCGGTTCGCGCCGGTAGAAGCGCACCAACTCGGAGTGCAGCGGCGGTCCCTGCGGGGACCTCAGCAGGTGCTCCTGTCCGCCCGTACGGTCATAGAGGAGCGACTTGAGTTCGACCACGTTCCGGTCCGGCGGGCCGGGCGGCGGGCCGATGCAGAACCAGGACCAGAGAGTGGCCTTGGCGGGCACCCACACATCCCGGCCATACTGCCGGTCTGGTGCCCCGGCATAAAACGTTAGGACGCGGGCCTCCTTGTCTTCCGCCGCGGAATTCGACAGGGCGAATCCCAGGCTTCCCCAGCTTTCCGTCAGGTGGGACCGAACCCCGACGGGGCTCAGGCTCTTGAGGTGGAGAGAAGTCTCCGGGCCTTGCGCCGCGGCGGTCGCGCAGGCAGCCAGCACCAAGAGGGCTGGCAGCCCGGCGCGAGGACTTTTCCTTGCCGCTCTGGATCCGGTCGTTGCAACAGTGCGCATCACTTGCCCTATCTCATTCCCAGCAGGAGGAAGAACGGGCCTGGTTCAATCCTGCTGCTTTCCGGGTAACACGATTGTGGCGGCAAGTTTTGAAATTTCCGAGCCTGTAGCCGGCAAGTTGAAAACTTGCCGCCACAATCGTTACCCTCCTTTGAACCATGCCGAAGAACGGACCCTGGCCCGATGGGGAGACGCCTACGGGCGTGGGATGCCTCATTCGGGACGGAGCCGGTCACGAGCGCGACTGTTCGGGTAGGTTGACGCTCGGCACCTTTCCCTGCTTGACGTCCTCGACCAGGCGGAGGATTTCCGCGCCCCCTCATGCCGGCCACACTTTCTCGCCCAGCAGCGCGAGCTGGTCAAGGTCGATCGGCTGCCGGCCCTCGTCCATCGAGTGCTTCACCATGAAGTAGAAATCGGACGCGTCCACGCTTCGCTTACCAGGATCGCGGGTAGGAGTGGCCATGGCCCCGTACTTGTTGGCCAAAGCGGCTTCCAGCGTCGGGATACGGTAGCGGAGGCTGCCTTCTTCCACCCAGATGGCTGTCGCCAGGGTTTCCTGGAGATCCGCCCGGTGGGGGTAGGTCACGTCAATCCGTGATTCCTTCTCGCCGGGGAGGAGAAAGCTTGTCACCCCGGCGAACAGGCGAACCTCCAGGGAGGGATACAGTTCGCGCATGGCCTTCACGGCCCGCGCGAGATTCCGGCCACCCTTCACGAGGATATCCACATCGTGAGTGGCCCGGACACGCCCTGTCCAGCCGCTGATGCCGTGGGTCCCGGTCAAGACGAAGGGAATCTTCTTGGCACTGAGCGTGCGCACGATCTCCTTGCGATCGACCATCCCGGCGGCCCTCGGGTGCCACATTTGGAGGCACTGTTCGCTGAGTTCGTCACATTCCGCCACGGCCGCGGCGTGCGGCAGCGGACGGCGGTACGCCTTCATGGCCTCCCATTCCGCGTTGCCTTGTAATCCCCAAGCCTTCTCAAGTGGTCGGCTCATTGTCATTGACCTCTGTCCACGTTGCCGAGGACAGCCGCCTGATGCCTTGGCGTCATCAGGCGGCTGCCCCGCGCCTGCCGAGGCTACTTCGCCGGCAGCGGCTTGAGCCAGATGTTCCGGAAACGGACCCGGTTGCCGTGATCCTGGAGCAAGATGGGCCCCGGCGTGCCCAGCTTGTTGTCGATCTCGCCGCCTGTCGGATGATCGAACAGGCCATTGTCGATCACCGTGACGCCATTGTGCACCACCGTGACCACGCCCTTCTCCGTTACCTTGTCCTGGGCGTCCACGTGCGGAGCCCGGAAGGTGATGTCATAGGTTTGCCACTGCTCCGGGGGCTTGCTGGCGTTCTTGCTCGGGGCAATGATTTTGTACAGGGCGCCGCAGGCACCGTCCGGATAGGTGTCGTTGTTGTAGGAATCGAGCACCTGGATTTCGTAGCGCCCTTGCAAGTAGACACCGCTATTGGCCCGCGCCTGGCCCTTGGCGTCGGCCATGAGCGGCAGCCAGAATTCGACGTGCAGCTGGAAGTCGCCGAATTTCTCTTTCGTCAGAATGTCCCCGGTCTTCGGCGTCACTTCCACGTAACCGTTCTTGACCTTCCAGGCTGCCGGCGCGCCGCCTTTGCGCGCTACCCAGGCCGAGAGATCCTTGCCGTCGAACAGGACAACCGCTCCTTGCGGAGCCGGCTTGGGTGATAGGTCTTTCTTGTCGTCCGCCCGCGTCTGTGATCCCAGCGCCAGCATCACACAGGCACCGGCCAGGATCATCGCCGGCAGCACCGCGACCAACCGCCGCCATGCTCGCGTCATCGCTTGGACCCTCCCGAAAGTGAAAACAAAGGTGTGCGAGGACTGTACTCGGGAGGATTCTAACGGTGGGCGCGGGCTGTTGTCCATCTAATGGTAGGACGGATTTCCAATCCGTCTGGGTGGACCGGACGGATTGAAATCCGTCCTACGATCCAACAACAGGTCTCTGGAACGGACCCTACGAACCGGCCACGGGGGTTTGTGCCGGCGACTCGGGGGTAGAGGTTTTGCGTAGCAGAGCCTGGGTCTCGGCCGTGTCGATGCAATGGGTCTGGGTGTCCGCCTGGCGCGGCAGCGGGGGGAGCTTGGCCGGAACTGCCTCCTCCAGGCAAACCTCAAACACCAGGGGACCGATTTGCAGCAGATCACCGTGGCTCAAGGCGCGTTCCCCGATGAGCCGTTTGCCGTTGACCAGGGTGCCATTGCTGCTGCCGAGGTCCTGCAAGGAAACGCTCTCGGCCGTGACGCGGAGCAGGCAGTGTTGCCGGCTGACCAACTCGCTGTTGGGTCGGATATGGCACTCGCTGCCCCGGCCAAACACGAACTCGCCACAGGAAAAGAGGAGACATTTCCCCTGGGGCTGTCCTCGGACGACGAGCAGCTTCACCGCTTGCATGAGTGATTCCTTGGCCGCGACCGATCCGCCGGCACCGCGTTCCACCGCTGCCGGGAACGCTGGGATGAATGCCGGCGCTCCGCGCGCCTATAGGATAGTGTGGACCACGTTTTCCATTTTGGCAACTAAGTGCAATTTTTTCGGTATGGTAGAACATTCGCAAAGGGAGAGCAATTTCGGGCGCAGGAGCGGTGCCAACGGGCGCGCTTGTCCGGACCGAGCAAAACCCGTAGAAGTAGAGAATCCGGCGTAGGGGCGCCGCTTCCTTTCTGACTCCGGTCTGGCAAGGAGACGACATGAAACGCTGTAGCTGGCTCCGCGGCGGTCTGTTAGGCGTGCTGGGGACCCTGGCACTGCTCACCCTGGTCCCGTGGGGAAGCCGTACCATACTGCATGCCGACACGCCCGCCACTGGACCGAAAGACAATCCGGCCCTGCAAGCGGCGGCCGCCTTGTATGAAGGCATTCGCACGGAAACCCTGCCCAACGGGTTGCGGATTTACCTCAAACCGATTCCCGCTTCGCCTGTGGTGTCCACGATGGTCGCCTACAAGGTCGGTTCCGCCGACGAGAATCTCGATCACACCGGCCTATCGCACTACCTCGAACATTTGATGTTCAAGGGCACGGACAAGATCCTGCCCGGCGACATCGACCGCCTCACCCTGCGCAACGGCGGTGCCAACAATGCCTATACATCCGAAGACTATACAATCTATCACTTTGACTTCGCCGCCGATCGCTGGGAGTCCGTCCTGGAAATCGAGGCGGATCGCATGCGCAACCTGTGCATCGACGCCAAGCATGAGTTCGAGCAGGAAAAAGGCGCCGTCATCGCCGAGCTGGAACGCAACGAGGATGAGCCCTGGGACCTGGAGCAGAAGGCGATCTTGCCCTTGTTGTTCGGCACGGGCCCGTATGGCCACCCGGTAATCGGCGAGCGCGCCCATGTCCGCAACGCCACGTCCGAGGTCATCAAGGCCCATTACGACAAGTGGTACTACCCCAATAACGCTGCGCTGGTGATTTGCGGCGGTTTCGAGCCAGAGCGCGCGCTGGCCAAGATCAAGCAGCTCTTCGGCCCTCTGCCTGCGGGTCGTCTTCCGGAGCGTAAGACCGTGCCGGTGGCGCAGCGTCAGGGGCCGGTGCGGAAGGAACTGGAATCCAAGTTCGAGGTGCCGCGCCTGCTCGTGGGCTTCAACACGGTGCGCCTGGGCGATCCCGATTGCTACATCCTGGACGTGGTGCAGAGCGTGCTCAGTAGCGGCAAGACCGGCCGTCTGTACAAAAAGCTAGTCGAGGAGGCGGAATTGGCCGGCTCGGTGGACAGCACGAACTCGGCGGGTCGCTATCCCGGCTGGTTCGCGATTCAGGTGCAGATGGTCAAAGGCAAGGACCGCGCCAAGGCGGAGACCCTGCTCCAGTCCGAGCTGAAACGCCTGCGCGAGGAGCCGATCAGCGCCGCCGAGCTCAAGCGGGTGCAGCGCAGCGTGGTGGCCAACGCCATTTTCGGCCGCGAAAGCGTGCATGAGCTGGCCGACAGCATTGCCAAAGGCGTCACTACCAACGACCTGGATTACCTCAAGACCTACTTGCCGCGCATCCAGGCCGTGACCGCAGAGGACGTGCAACGCGTGGCCCGCAAGTATTTCGATCCGGACAAGCAAGTGGCGATCTGGTCGGTGCCGAAGGCTGAGGGGCAAGGGGCCGGGGCAACTTTACCGAACGCCACCGGCGATGAGCTTCGGCGCTCTTCTCAACCCTCGATCTTCAGCTCGTGGGGCAGACATTCCTGTCTGCCTTGGCTCCGGCAGACAGGAATGTCTGCCCCACCCCGCCAAAAAGAGGTTGGCAGCAGCAGTAGCTTCTCGCTGAAGGAAGCCCGGCGCGTGGAGCTGCCCAACGGGCTGGTCTTGCTGCTCTTGGAAAACCACCGCTTGCCCATCGTCGTGGCCGAAGCCACAGTGCGCCGAGTCGTGCTGCTGGAACCGGAAGACAAAGCCGGCGTGGCGCACCTGGTCGGCGCCCTGCTCGATGAAGGGACCCCGCAGCATACCGGACCGCAGATCGCCGAACTGATCGAGAATGCCGGCGGGTCCCTGGGAATGAGTTCCTCCGGCGGCACCGTGAAAGTGCTGACACCGGACCGGAGCCTGGGCCTGGGCTTGCTCTTCGAGTGTTTGGCCGGGGCCAACTTTCCCAAGGAAGTCTTTGCGCGGGAGCGGGAGCAGCTGCTGTCGGTGATCGACGACGCCGAACGACAACCGGACGCCAAGGCCCAGATGGTGTATCGGGCGGCGGTTTATGGCAAACATCCGTACGGTCGGCCGACGCGGGGTCTCCGCAAAACGGTCGAGGCGCTGACACGGGAAGACTGCGTCGCCTTCCACCGCCAAACGTTTGTGCCCAACAACATCATGGTGGCCATCGTGGGTGACTTCGACAGCAACCAGGTGATCGCTGAAGTAACGCGCCTGACGGCCGAGTGGAAGAAGGCACCGGTTGCCACCGTGAAAACGCCCCCCGTGGACAAGCCCAAGGAGTTCACGCAAAAGATCGTGACCATGGCAACCGCGGCTCAGCTGCACTTCTTCCTGGGGCACCCGGGGATTCGGCGTGACAATCCGGACTATTTCAAGCTGCTGGTGATGGATTATGTGCTCGGCACCGGTCCCGGCTTCACCGATCGCCTGTCGGCTCGGCTGCGCGACCGGCAAGGGCTGGCGTACACAGTCTCGGCCAACATCAGCTCGTCGGCGGGCGAGGAGCCCGGTCTCTTCACTTGCTACGTCGGCACCGCGCCGGAGAACTTCGAACAAGTCAAGAAGCTGTTCCTGGAAGAGCTGGTCCGTATCCGCGACGAAAAGCCCAAGGCCGAAGAGGTCGAGGACGCCAAGAAGTACCTGCTCGGCAATCTACCCTTCCAGCTGATCACCAACGACCGCATCGCCGGCCAACTGCTCTACGTGGAGCGCTACGGGCTCGGCCTGGGTTATCTCGATGAGTACCGCAAGGCCGTGGCAGCGGTGACCGCGGAAGACGTGCTCGCGGTCGCGCGCCGCTACCTGGATCCCGAGCATATGATCCTGGTTGCAGCTGGGGCGTTGGACGCCAACGGGAAGCCACTCGGCAAGCTGCCGCCGCCCCGTGACAAACCGTGACGAAACCAGCGTCGTGGGGCAGACATTCCTGTCTGCCGGAGCCAAGGCGGACAGGAATGTCTGCCCCACGATGCAGAAGTTGTTTTCGGCAGCCCTTCCAAGCTAGAATTAGATTAGAGTGGATTGATTCGCCCGGTCCTGAAGCGGAAGCGGGTGCAACTGTGCATCAAGATATCGATGCCGCTCTGCGCGGCTGGGACTATAAACCGGGGGTGGTCCAGGCTCGGCTGGTGCAAGCCGGTGATGGGCGTCAGATCATCCAGATGCGCGTGGACCTGGGGGTGCTTCAGATCGAGTCGTCGGGCCGGCCCGACGGCACGCGGCCCCACGGGTTGGCTACCTATTTCGATTATCTCCGGCAGCAGGCACGTGTTTCCGACCGCGCCGGCCAAGCCTTTGCACTCGGCGAGGAGCAGTGCGAGGAAGCCGACCGCGAGTTCGTTCAGTACTACCATCGACGGCTGTGCTGGCTGGCACTGCGCAACTATGCCCGGGCCGTCGCCGACGCCGATCACACCCTGGCCTTCATGGATTTCATTCGTGATCATTCTCCCAGCGAGGACTACACGCAGGCCCACGAACAGTATCGCGGCTTCGTGCTGTTTCATCGCACGCAGGCAGCCACCGCGTTGCGCGTCGAAGGGGACGATCCTGAGGGAGCCATCGACGAAATCCATACCGGTTTGGACAAGCTGCGGACCTTCTTCGCTGGCTACGAGCTGGAAGAGCAGATGGAAGAAGACGGCATGGTGCAGCAGCTGCGCAAAATGGAGCGCTCGCTACGGCAAATGCATAACATCGGCGAAACCCTCCAGGAGCAGCTGGCGCGGGCCGTGGCCGAGGAAGACTACGAAACCGCCGCCAGGCTCCGCGATGAACTCCGCCAACGCACTAAAGAATGACGATCGTTTAGCCGCGAGCTTCGGGCGAGCGCGCCGCCCACGCTCGCCCGAAGCTCGCGGCTAAACGGCAAAGCTATTCTTTCGTCATTAATCCCACAGAAGTAGCGACCTTGACCCCCCTTGCCCTCGTATTACAATGGGAATCCGTTGCCGCACGTTTCGGTCGCGCTAACCGCGTCGAGCCGGCGAGTTGTTTTTACACCATTGTCCCTCTCTAACGCCAGGGCGGCTGCCATGAGATCGGTTCTACAAATTGTGATTGTGCTCCTCGTCATCGTGGCCTCGATTTTTGGTCTGACGTTTGTCAACCAATACAAGGTGAACACCGGGGAAGAGGACCCGAACAAAGTGGACAAGGGCCCCCCTCCGGGGAACGAGACGCACCTAATCTTCCCCGTCAAGACCGTGGAATGGGATCCCGAGACGGCCGGGGAACGAGAGATGAACAAGGAAGGCTATTGGGATTTGTGGTTCGAGAATCGCAAAGACTATCCGGTGGTCCTGGGCCTGCATGCCAAGAACTGCAAGTGCACCAAGCTCCAGGTGTGCGCCTTCACCCCGAACGAAGCGAAACAACATCGGCAGCGCCGCCTGGCCGAGGTGGCTCTACCAATTCTGCGGATGCACGGCGGAGCGGCGGACTGGGCCACGCAGGCCGCCACCGAGCTGTACCTGACGCAGGGCACGCCTGGAAGCAAACTGGATTGGCACCCTTTCGACGAAGGCACCGTGATTACCGTGCCACCGCAGTACGCCGGTTGGGTGCGCCTGAACTGGGATAATAGCAAAAAGGAAGGCGCGGAACGACTCCTGGCGGAGATCTGGACCCAGCGTGTAGGCGGTGGCCCTCGCAGTGGAGATCGCTTACAGCTGCCGATCAAATTCGTCTCGTCGATTCGGATTCACCAGCCCACACCGCGCCTCGATGATCTCTACCCCGAGAAAACCGGCGAAATCATGTTCGTGTGCTGGTCGGCCACCCGAGCCGCGTTTTCCCTGAACGCCCATGAAAAAAACAACGATCCGTGTTTCATCTGCTCCTGGACGCCGCTGGACGATCAGCAATGCGCCCAGCTGTCCGAAACGCTCAAGGCGCGTGTCTGGTGTGGCTATCAAGTCAAGGTGCAGGTCCACGAACGGCTGGCCAACAAGGGGCAGCTCGATCTGGGACCGTTCCTGCGGCAAATCATCCTCGACAGCGACGTGGGCGTCGAGCCGAACATCGCCTACATCAGCGGCGTGGTTCGCGGTGATGTCGCCATCGGGACGCCGGAGGACAAAGATCGCATCGATCTCCGCTCGTTCCGCAGCGATCGGGGCACAAGCAAGACCGTGACGCTGTGGACGGATCAAGCCGGTCTGGAGCTGGATTGCAATGATCTCAAGGTCGAACCGGGGGAACTGGGATACCTCAAGGGCCACATCGAGCTGAAGAAGAAAGCTCCCGCCGGCCCCGGCGGCAGCGGCTCGCGCTGGGAGCTGTCCGTGAAGGTTCCTCCGGATCGCGTCTCCGGCAAGCTGCCCGAGAGCAGCGCGATTTTTATCAAGATTCAAGGCACCGGCCGGCAAATCCGCGTGCCGATTGCTGGGATGGCGTATCGGCTGTAAGCTTGATCGCAGATGGCAAAATGAGGGCAGCCTATCATGGTAAAGGATGACCACGACCGCAACGCGCAAGCCGCGGGGACGCCAGGCCTGTCCTTTCGGCCGCGCGGTTGGATCTTTGTGGTGGCCGTGCTGGCCCTGACCGCGGTCAGTGTCATCGTGGCGACCGGCTGCTTCAAGGCCCGCTTGCCGCTCAATCCGGATCCGGGGCCAGACCCAGCCGAGGGCCAGGTGGAACCGGAGTCGTTTCAAGGCTGGAATAAGCCGGACCTGGCTCTGGTCGTGTCCGGCCAGATGTTCGGGTATTTGCAACCCTGTGGCTGCTCCCGGCCGCAGCTCGGTGGCCTGGCCCGGCGCTACAACTTCATCCACGGCCAATTGATCAAGGAACGCGGTTGGCCGGTCGTGTCGGTCGATGTCGGGGATGTCGGAGACGTGCTGCCGCGGCGTGGCCCGCAGTCGCTGCTCAAATATGTCACGGCGATGAAAGGCTTGCAACTGCTCCGGTACCCGGCCATCGGCGTCGGCCAAAATGAGATGGCGCTGCCGTTGATCGTCGGCCTGGCCGAGTTCACCTCGGACCCGCAGAATACCTCACCCCGTGTCCTGGCCGCGAACCTGATCGAGAAAGACAAGACCTTCCTTGGCATGATCAAATCCTGGGAGATCGTCGGCGGCAAGAACGGCGTGCCGCGGGTCGGCGTCGTCGGCGTGGTTGAGGAAAGTGTGGCCAAGCTGGCCCAGGACGCCGATGTCCGCTTCGACCCGGTGGAGAAGGTGTTGCCCGGCGTGCTTCAGGAACTCAAGGCCCAGAAGCCGGACCTGCTCGTGCTGCTGCTCCAAGGTTCGATTGACGAGGCCAAGGCCTGCGCCCGCAAATTTCCGCAGTTCCACGTGATCGGCTGCATCTCGGAGTTTGACGAACCCAGTAGTAAACCGGAGGCCGAGGTGGGGAACACCCTGATCCTCGCCCTGGGGCACAAAGGCCGCTATGTGGGAGTTCTGGGCGCTTACCGCACGAATCGGCCGAACCAGCCGTTTCAGATGCGCTACCAGCTCGTCGCCATGAGTGAAGCCTACGAAACGCCGGAAGGCAAAGAAGCGGGCAACCCGATCCATGCGCTGCTGCAAGACTACGCCGACGAGCTGAAAAAGAACAACTACCTGGCCCGCTATCAGCCGACGCGGCACTCTGTACAGGTCAAGTACTCGCCCGAGGCGACCTATGTCGGCTCGGACAAGTGCAAGTCGTGCCACAAGGGCGCCTACCAGGTGTGGGAGCGGAAGACCGATACGGGCAAGTCTCATTCGATCGCGTACACCAGCCTGACGGAGGCCAAACGGCCGACCTTACGGCAATACGACGGCGAGTGCGTGGTCTGTCATGTGGTCGGCTTCGGCATCCAGGGCGGTTTCCGCAACGAGGCCCAGACGCCGTTCCTGAAGAACGTCGGCTGTGAAAGCTGCCACGGACCGGGGAGTCTGCACATCCAGCAGGCCCGCGCGGGCAGTCCCGATGCGAAGCTGCTGGCACTGATGAATCCCTACAAGGTCCCACCCAACGAGTCGGCGGCGGCCAAGACCCAGCGAATCAATCGCCTCGATCAGAGCTGCCAGAAGTGCCACGACACCGACAACGATGTGCACTGGACCATCGACAAGTGGAAGCTGATCGAGCATAGGGAGCCGTAGGAATAGTTGCTTGATTGCAGATTGCAGATCTAAGATTGCAGATTGAAAGATAAATCTGCGATCTTAAATCTGCAATCTCCACCAGTGAGTGGGCGCCAGATCCGGCCCTGCCACCAACCAGGGTTCCCCTGTCGTCTGCCCAGCTAACACAGCGGCGGCGCGGAGTGCCGTGTGCACCACGCAAGCGGTGACCGCCTCGGACGGCCCACACCAGCGCAGGCAGGTATCCTTCCATGCCGTGGCCGCGAAGCTTCCTTCCACCAAGGGCGAGTGCGACACGAGCTGCTCGTTCACAACTCCCGTCACAAATAGGCTGCCACAGGCCAGCGCGTCGCCGAAGTGCCAGCGTGCTGTCTCAGGGTCCCACGGCCCCGACCAGCAGAAGCGATCGCGGAAGATCCGCTGCCCTTCGCGCCGGATGAGCAGGTCCTGGATCAAGGTTGCGAATTGAAATTGTTCAGAGACGGCTCCGCGCGCGTACCGGCCCGCCAGCCAGATGTCTCCCCAAACCAGGCCGGCTCCGGCGGCCAGGTCGATGGCCACGTGCTGGTAATACCGGCACGCTTGAAACGGAATGGCGGGGCCCGGCAACACCACCAACACCGCGCCCGGCTCGACGGCAAGCGTCCATTGCTGCGTCGAGAAGCCACGCAAGCAAGGATGAATCCGCGTGGCCGATTGGCCGACGACCACGGCACGGGTTCCCGAACCGGCATGCAAATGAACGAGCTGGGCGTCGCCGTCCATGAGCCCGGCCGTGGGGTTGAGCAAATACAACAAGGCGGGCTGACCCGAACCGAACTGAAAAGGCGGCAGCACACGCAGGGGCACTTGCTGGTCTCTGTGCTGGTGCTCGCACTGCCCTCGGTGTTCACGACGGCGTTCTCGTTCGGCGTGTT
>JBGQLF010000138.1:0-11834 GCA_041499985.1 Gemmataceae bacterium | reverse complement strand
TCGAGCACGCGGCGAAACTCGTCCAGGCGATTCTTGCGATAGCCGGCATGGAAGGGGCTCACCCCCTGCCAGTCATTGGGCGGCGGCTCCGGCTGGCCGTTCGCTCCGATGGGCGCAGCCTCGGGATGTTCCTTCAGGTACGCCGCGAAGTGCATCGAATTGAATTCGGCGAAGACCTTCACCCCCATCTCATGATAACGCTCGATTTCTTCCCGTTTGAGTCCTCCCGACCCGACGCAGATGGCATTGATGCCAAAGTCTCGGGGAGTCTTGCCCCTGTCGAGATTCGCCTGGGGAAAACCGCCGTAAATACCGCGAACGGTCAGCCAGGGCCGTGGTTCGAGCTTTGTCTCGGCAACGGGATTGGCCACAGCCGAGCGGACGGTGTCGGCAGCTCCCATGCCAGCGGCGAGCACCCCGACGGCACACTGCTTGAGTGCCGTTCGCCGCGAACACCCGACTTGGGGAGCGGAATCAGATAAGTGCTGTGTCATGGATTGGCCCTTGTAGGTGAACCTGCTGCCGGAGAGATGATGACAATCGCCAAGTCATTTTCTCGGGCGCTTGCACCGGCAACGTTGAGTTGCTCTAGAGTCATATTCTGGGGTCCAACCGCTTGACGAAGCCGGAATGGTGCCGCCCCTCCGCCGTCAATACTCTCTCCCTGTCGGTTTGATGTGCCAACGATGCACAGGGCGATCGACGGCATCCGCGCTCATTCAGCGACGGTCGGTACGAGTGCGCGGAGCTTGCGATCGCGGAAGTAGAGTCCTAGCCAGCCGATGATGCCGACCAGGATCGGCACAAAAAACAGGCCATCCCCGGCGTGAAGGTGGGTCGCGACCGCACCGCCGAGGTAGGTCAGCATAAGCAGGCCGCCGAGGTAACGCGTTTTCGGGACGAGGTACAGGACGAATTGCATCAACTCGACGATCCCGAGCGGCAGCGCGGCCCCCGCGGGATAGGTTTTGGTCCACTCCTCAAGGAAGCCTGCGGGCTGCGTGATCTTGAAGTAGGCGCTGGGGAGGAAGAGGAAGGCGAGGATGCCTGAGAGCACCCAGCCGGTCACGACCTGCCACTTGGGAATCATGGCCTGCTCCATCTGCATGGCTCCTGGAACACACCGCTATGCCCTGAGCATTCTATTCCTTCACGGTTGTCTGATCAGACGCTGGAGGTCTTTCATTACGAGGAACAGGTGAAGGGGATCGCTAAGGCTTGGATCGAAATCGAACTGCCCATACCACTGCCTGGCCTGCTCGTCTTTGGCGTGCACGACCAGCGCACGGATGCCGGCGATCTCCGCTGCCTGTGCAGTCCGCACGAGGGCGTCTTTTAAGAGGGCGCGACCGAGACCATACCCCTGTTCCGTGCGCTCGACGGCGAGACGAGCCAGGATCATCACCGGAATCGGGTGCCGCGCAAGCCCCTTGGCGGTACGCGGGGGCGCCTCGTCCCAAGCCACCGCGCCGACCGCCAAGGTGTAGTAGCCGGCGAGCCGACGACCGCGGCAGACTGGATAGGTCTGCGAGCTGTTGGCCTGCTGGCTGGGCAAGGCGAAGCGCTGCAAGAATTGGTTGAGGTCCGGGCTACCGCAATCGAACGCAGCGACCGCATGATGGGCTGCCAGCCTCTCGATGACCGAGACAGCTGGCCGTCCGGGCGCCGATTCAGTCAAGCAACCCGGGCTCTGTCAGCAGGCGTTTCAACGCGGGACGTTCCTTCGCTGGGCGTTCCAGTGCCTCCAAGAATGCCTGCCAGCGGGCTTCGTCCAGCAGGAACAAGCGCCGATCCGCCAGGGTTCCGGCCGCGGCCGCGACTCCCTGCTCCAGCAGGAATTCGCTGACGTGCTTATGCGAAGCGGCGGCAGCCTGCTGAAGCAGACGCTTGACGGTCGGAGTGGTGCGGATGTCGATGCGCTCCGATCGCGACTCATTTCCTGGCTGCATGGCGCTGTCTTTCTTAATTGAGATACTTTATATTATCATACGTACATTGTCAGGACAAGCGGTTTCTCACACTCGATTCCTGAACAAGACGCCGCCGCCCTCGGCCACGATGGCGACGAGAAACACTGCGGCCCCGGCTGACTGCCGCCACCCTATCCTTGCCCCTTCGACATGCCCGAATAACCCCTCCGCTGTCACACAACTATCACTTTTCTTAACCAGATATTTACGATATCTTTATTGTCTAACAAGGAATCCGGCATGGAGGCAGAGTGACAGAGGGAGGAGTGATTGTCGTCGATAGCGACGTGTTTTTCGACCTGGGAGCCGCCATCCGTCCGCAATTCTTCGCCGACGACACCGCCGTCGGCAAGCCGGTCCGCATGTATCTCGACCTGCTGCCCTTCCTGGGCCGCCACGGCTGGCGCATCGTCATCCCCGAGATGGCCGCCTTCGAGACCGCCGGCGTACTGCTCGGCGCCCCCAACGTCGATGACCTGTTCAGCGCCAGTAACAGCAACCACAGCGGCAAGAAACTTCACCGGGATGCCGTCAAGCATTTCCTGGAGCGGGCCAGGGACGGCAAGCTCCCCGGCATCGAGATCACGCCGGCCCGCCCCGATACCCTGTACGGCGCCTACCTGGATTCGCTGCGCCAGGTGGCGGCCGACGCCAGCCTCACGACCAAACTGAAATGCGACCACCTCGCCCTGTTACAAAAGAACGACCGCAAACACTTCGGCGAGCTGGCTTGTCTCGACGAGATCAACCGCTGGTTGCAAGCGCCCGATGCCACCAGCGACCCGGTGTTTTTGCTCAGCAGCGATTACGACGCCCTTGAACAAGCTTACCGGCGCTTCGGCGACCGGGTAGGGCGCGTCAACTCCAAGGGATTCCTGGCGCCTTTCACCCAGCCGGCCTTGGCCGGGCACCTGGGCCTGCGGCCGGGCCTATTCTACGCCATGTTCCGCGACGCCATGCACCAGGCCGACTTGGCGGACGCGGACGCCCACGGTGCGGATAAGCACCTGCTGGATACGACGCGACCGCCGCGCACCGGCAACGATTTCCGCTTCCAGACCGCGATGGCCGACTTGGCCAAGGCCCTGGGCGAGTCGCCCAGCGAGGCCAATGCCGAGAAGCAGGCCTCGCCACAGCCCTCGCGGGCAGAACAGTTCCGCCAAAAATGGAACTGGCCCAGCCCTCAGAATCGGCCAACAGGCGGGTCCCGTGAGTAAAGAGCTGATCTATCTGGGGCCGGCCCCCGCCGATGAAACCTGCGCCCAGACGCAGGACCGCGACTTTGAGCGCCGCAGCACCGCCGAATGCCTGGCCTATATCCAGGCGATCAAGCGCGTGTGCGGAGAGCCGCCGGAGGGGGCGACGCTGCGCATCCAGGCCAACAAGCACGCCAGGTTCGACGTCGTTTACCGCGAGGTGGTCGTCGAGTACGATCCGGCCATCAAGGCCGCCGCCAAATACGCCCTTAAGTGCGAGGAACACGCACCCACCACCTGGGCCCAGGCCGGCATGCAACCGGCCATCCGCGGCATCCGAAGGTGGTAGCGAACAACGTTTCTGTTTCGTACCCTACACACCGTCTTCCTTGCTCTGCTGCTTAGACGGCACGGTTCACCGCTTCCCGCCGGGGGCCGGAAGCGCCGCTGCCGTCTATCCGGGAAAGCCGGGCGACCCTGCCGGCACCGTTCACTTTGTCTTCGCCACGTGCGAATTTGACTTGAGTTTTCGGCAAAACGATACGATACTGAATTGACTTCTTACCCGGCTGACCCGCCGCAAGGCCTCAGTCGGGTTATTTTTTGAGCTGCTCCATGCCAGCCGAACCGGCCGTCAAACGCACCATCGCCTTCATCGATGGCCCAAATCTCCTCCACAACACATGCAGTGCTTTTGGTTACGCTCTACGACGGCGCCAGCGATCAGCTGACCCACGACGAAATCGAGACGATTCAGGTTGGAGCTATTGACCCCCGGTCATTTCCCATTGCAAAAAATCACTAATTAGGTGATAATAGCTAGATTGTCTAGCTAATGAGGGAATCATGGACTGGCAACTTGCCGACGCAAAAAACCGTTTCAGCGAACTGTTCACGCGGGCTCTCACCGATGGCCCGCAGCACGTCCGCCGACGCCACCAGTCGGTCGTGGTCGTCGCCGAAGCTGCTTATCAACGTCTGACCGGCCACCGTCGGAGTTTCAAGGACTACCTGATGCACGGCCCCTCTTTCGCTGAGCTGGACCTGACCCGTGACCCCAGCCCCAGCCGCGATGTCGCGCTGTGAAAATTCTCCTCGATACCTGCGTGGTGGCCGAATTGCGCCATCCCCAGGGCAATCCGGCCGTGCGCGCCGCCCTGGCACCCTTTGAAGATGACGCCTTGTTTCTCAGCGTGCTGACGCTTGGCGAAATTGCCAAAGGCATCACCCTCCTTCCCGACGGACGGAAGAAGCAGGATTTGACCACTTGGCTGGTCGGCCTGGAACAGCAATTCGCCGAGCGCATCTTGACCATCGACCGTGATGCCGCGATCCTGTGGGGCGAGTTGACCGCTCGCGCTCGGGCCGGCGGCGCTGTCATTCCCACCAGCGACGGCTTGATCGCCGCCACCGCCTTGCGGCATGGGCTGCATGTCATGACGCGCAACACCCGCCATTTTGCAGCAACCGGCGCCATGATCCTTGATCCGTGGAGCCAGGCAGAATGAGGGCATTATCGAAAGGATACGCACCTAGGCCCCCCAACCGCGGGTGGACCTGCTGGGGGTTGACCGCCTCCTGCAGCCGCGCCAGCTCTCGGCGCAAGTCGCCTGGCCGCGTGAACCGCCGTTGGAACAGCGGCTCCTGGAACCAGCCGTTGAAGTTCTCCACACTGCCGTTGAACTGCGGCTCTCCGGCCGGGATGAATACGGGGCTAACGCCGAACCGCAGGCACAGTCGGATCACTCGGCACAGGGTGCGGGCCGCCGGCCCCCAGCCGGACAATTCGCGAGCGTTGTCGAACTGGACCTGCTCCGGTCGGCCCAGATCCTTCCAGCACTCCCCGAGGAACCACAGGACCTCGTCCATGCGGCGGGACACGGCCAGGCGCAAGCAGACGGCACCGTCGAAGGCATCCTTGCCCACCCAGATGTAGTAGCGGTGACTCCGGCCTTTCAAGTAGATCGGGCCCACCGTACGTGTTCACGGGCCGAGGGTGACAGCCGTCCAGATGCGAAATAGTTCTAGTAACAATTGAACCTAACCTAGCCGCGCTAGGGTCTGAGACAACCGCTGAAGGCGGTGTTTCGGACCGACGCACGTTTCGGCCGGCCGGCATTCTCATGGTTGATCTCCTGCGCGGACGGGGGTCATCGAAAGAGCTGCGGGACGAATTCGTTCAGATACTTTTGCCAGTTGATCCAGGTGTGACTGCCGTCAGACTCCTTAAGAACCGGGTTCAACCCGGTCCGCTTGAATAGTGCGACTGACTTCTTAGTCCGACCCAACATCAAGTCCTTGGATCCGGTGGCGAACCAGAGAAGTTTCACTCCCTCTCTGGCCTCAGCATCACCAAAGAAGTCCTTGTGGTCTTTCTCTCAGTCGGCCACATTGCGAAACATCACCCCAGAGCCGAACACACCAACGTAGGCGAAGTCCTTCGGCCGCGAACCGAGGATGTTAAATGTCTGGTCCCCGCCCATCGACAAGCCGGCGATGGCGCGGCTGGGCTGGTCGGTCCGCACTCGGTAATGCTTCTCAACGTACGGCTTGACGTCCTTGAGGAAGTCCTTCTCGAATCCGGCATTGCCGCCCGGGCTTCCTGGCCCGGTGCGCGTACTGTCATCTTCCTGACTTCGCTGCCCCTGCGTCAACGTTCACGTCGACCACGTCCTCGCGAAGCAGCACGGTGGTCCCAATGAGCTTTCGATCGCGGTTGGAGCTGCCACCGATGCAACTTCCACAACAGCTGCTTCGCAGAAACTGCCAGAAACAAAGCGCAAGCCCCGCGTCAAACGACGTTCTCTCAGCAGAAGCCGCCTCGCTGCTCTTCTCCCTCGGCTGAGACGTTCGGGCCCAGAAGGCCAGCTACGCTGAAGGTGAACTTCCTTCCACGCCATACACCCACACACTCTTCCCAAGGGGGCTTTTGCCATGTCCACTACTCTGTGTGCGCGCCTGCGTCGCTGGTGGAACAAGTCGAGCCGAGCCGGCAAGCCGATCCACCGCGCTTCTCTTAATCTGGAAACGCTGGAAATGCGCACGGTGCCCTCGAACATGCCAGCCGGCTTGGCGCCGGCGCCCGACAACCAGGTCTTCCTGGCCACCGTTTATCAAGGCGAGCTACAGCGGCCCATCGAGAGCGTCGGCCTCACGTTCTGGAGCAACCAACTCAACCAGAACGTCAGCCGCGCTCAGGTCGTTGGCGCCATCCTCAACTCGAATGAATACTTTGGACGCGAGATCTCGATAGACTTTAATTCGCTCCTTGGCCGCGACCCCGACCCCAGCGGTTTACTGTACTTCACGCAGGCGCTGCAAAGCGGCGCCACCCCGCAGGACGTGCAGGCCAGGATCATGGGCTCCGACGAGTTCTTCGCTCGCGTTAGCCCCGACACCACCGGCTTCCTGCAGGGCTTCGGCGCAGCCCTTCAGGCCGGCAGCGTCGCCAGGATTGTGTTCACCGCTGACCGCTTCCTGAACCTGGTGTACGGCGAAGTCCTGAACCGCCCGGTCGACGCCATCGGCCTGACCGTTTGGTCCCCGCGCGCAGGCGACGCCGTCGGCCGCACCGAGATCGTCAGAGAGGTGGAGGCCAGTCCCGAAGCCACACAGCGGGTCGTCGCCACGATCTACCAGGACACTCTGGGCCGCGCTCCCGACGCAGGCGGCCTGACGTACTGGGCCGGCCGGCTGCAACAGGGCATGTCGGAATCCGCGGTTCTGGCGGGCGTGCTCGGCTCCAATGAATTCTTCAGTCGAATGCAATCTTACACCACGCAGATCAACACCTCCGATCCGAACGTGGCGGCCGCGGCGTTCATCAGCGCGGCCCAATTGTTCAAGTCGAAGCCCGCGGTGGTGCCGGCCGCGCCGCCGGTCGTGGTCGTGGCTCCGGGGGGCGATAATTCCGGGTTTGATACTCCGGCGGCCGATTATTCCAGAGGCGATGTTTTGGGGGGCGATAATTCGGGCGGCGGTACCGTGATCCTCGATAACCCGGCGGATTATGTGAACGAAATAAACCGGTATGTGGACCAAATATACCAGGATCAGCAGCAGCTCGATGACTATCTGAACAGCATTACCGAAACTAACCGGTATGTGGACCAAATATACCAGGATCAGCAGCAGCTCGATGACTATCTGAACAGCATTTGGGACTAAACAAACCAAATTCAGAAGCAGCGCGATGACATTCTGAACAGCATAGGGCAGAACGCGCAACCGGCAGCGCCGGTGGCCGCCGCGCAAGCGGTCCCGCAGCAGCTCCCGATGCCGCTGGTCAGGTTTCCCGCACAAGCAGCTCCGCAGCGGTACGCGGTCAAAGGGCAAACCGATACCGACCGCCCCTTGAAATCAATGAAGCAATGCGCAGGCTGGACAACGAGCCGCAGTCACGGTTCGTTGTCCACGTCGCGCATCGAACGGAGCGTGTGAATCAGACGTCACTTGCCAACAAGGAAGGCGGCGCTCGGTTGTGCCGCCAGGCCTGCACGCAGGCGACGAGGTAGTCCAACACCTTCTTGTCTTGCCGCCGGCAAGTGTGAACTACCGTCAGGATGCGTTCCACGAACCGGCTCCCTTGCGGGCTGTCTGTGCCACCGCTCGTCTTCCGCCACAGCACCCCGTGCCGCTCCGTCCGCTCGGCCTCATTGTTCGTCGGTTCTACTCCTTCACCATCCACGAACGTCCACAGCCACTCCTCGTGGCTCAGCAGTTCTTGGCACGTCCCTGCCGTTTTGCCGCAGCGGCACTTCCGGCCTACCTGCAGCGCAAGCCTTACTGCTTCACGCACAGGTTTCATGGCCTTCTGGAAGTCCGCACGCGACAGTTGGCCCTCACGCAACTGATGCCACAGGTGAAACAGCGTGTTGCTCTGCGCCAGCAGACGCTCTCCGATTGCTTTGCCCGGCTGGCCCCGGTCAACCATTGCCTGGAAGTCCCGCCGCAAATGCGCCCAACACCACTGCAATCGCTTGATCCACCAATACGACTTCAGCCGGTCGCAGGTGGCTACGCCCGGGTAGTCTTGGCCAAGGAGTTTCTGAGCTATCTGGGCCGTCCGGCCTTTGGCAATGTGGAACAGCGCCGCCCACGGCGTTACGGCCGACCACAAATACACCCTTTGCTTGGCCTCGCGCCAGGGAGTCTCATCGATGTTGACGTTCTGGGTGCGGACATACAGCGCCACCTGCACCCAGGGCACGTGCAAAGCCTCCGCGGTACGCTGACGCAACTTGCTGACCATGCCCGTGGAAATGTTCAGCCGCCACAGGTCCGATGCCAGGGTCACGACCGGACGGAGCCCCTGCCGATATTGGCCTGCCAGCAAGGCCAGCGTGGCTTCCAGTCGTGGGCCAAAGTTGCCTTTGGCCTTTGGAGGCAGCGTGCCACAGGTCGAGGTGTGGCAACAGGGGCAGGTCAAGCGGTGGAGCTGATATTCCACGACGTCCGGTACGACGACGGGCAGTTCGGCCACCTGATGACGCATGGGGTTGGGGTCGTTACCAGCCAGCGGCCGGCCACAGCGGTGATCGGGTCAAGATCCTCACGTTCGAGGGGGATGGCTTGGTGATCTGGTACAAGCGGCTCGAAGCCGGGACCTTTCGCTTCCCGGCCGCCGCCGACGGTAGGAGGATTCGATGACGTCCGACCGTCACTCCGAAGGGACGAGCGTCACCCGGACGAACCGCGGCCAATACAGCTTCGCTTCGCGGGCCACTTGCCAGAAATCAAACGAGTTGACGACGTAGCTCACGATCAAGTCCTGACCCGACGACAGGGCCGGGTGGGCCTTCGCGGCGTAGCAGAACACCTTCTTGTCGCGGCCCATCTCGGGGCACTCGTACAGGACAGCCGGTGCCGACCACGGCCCCCAAGGGTGGTCGGCCATCCGGCCCATGATCCGCGGCGATAAACCCCGTTCGGTGTATACGGCGAGATAACGGTTCCCGAAAGGCGTCACCGAGTATTCGCTGGCGATGTTGCCCGCAAGGGGGCTGGGGTTAAGAAAGTCCTTACCCCACAAGCCGTCGCGGAAGTACCGCCAAGCGGCGAAGTCGCCCAGCGATGCCGCCGGCACCCGTGCGACCACCAGCTGTCGATTCGGAGAGCCCTTCCCGCGCCGTTCATCGGTGCCGTAAACGTACAGATCGTCGCCGACCCGCAGCGCCGCGGCACCCCAAGCCAGCCAGCGATCCTCGGAGAACACCGTGTTCGGCATCTTCACCTGTTCAACGCGCCACGACTCGGGCGGCTGGTCCGCGTTGGCCACGGTGCCGAGCCACAGGCCGACAGAGCGGAAGCCAAACACGCTCTTATCGTCGGTCTTCTCAACTTGATTGAGGAACAGCGACAGCCGGCCGCGGTCGGCCACGCCGGCTTGAAGCCAGAACCAACCGCGGCCGTCGGCCGGGACGATCAAGGCCGCCGGCTTGCCGTCCTGACCCCGGGCGATGCTGTAGGTCACGCGTCCGCCGGCCCTCTCCTGCACGCCGATCGTGTTGTTGACGATCGTCGCGTCGGTGCGCCGGCCCTCCCGGACCTTGCCGACCCAGGTGTCGCTGAACAGCCAGAGCGTTCGCTGCGGCGACAGGGCGACGGAATAAGCGCCGTCGGCCCCGATCCAGCCATCGGCGCGGTCGAAGAGCGCGTCCAGCTCGGGGGCGGGCGCTGCCGATTTGACGACGGGCGGCCCGGCCCCAAGGAGGAGCGGGACCAAGGTGACCCAGCCGATGACCCACGGTCGTGTCATGGTTGCCTCCTTTGTGAATGCGGGGATTATACCATATGGTGCTGAGCCGCTTGGGCCGCGAAAGAATTGCACCTGCCGTGGATGCCGGCGTCCGGCGGCCCTCCCCGGCCCGCCAGAGAATAGTCTCGCGCAAGGTGTATTCAGTTTTGAACGCCCCGGGGTCGGCGGGGAAACGCGCCAGCCGGCGGCGGTAGTGGTCGCTGCGGCGGGTGCTCGCCAACGGAACCACCTGCCAAACGGATGATCGACATACCGCTCAGCGTCTTGCACGAGCGGGACCGGGAAGTCGGAAGCCTGCGGCATCGGCTCGACCGACTCCCACTGCGCATCTACGGCCAACGGTCGGAGCGCGTCCACCCCGATTAGCCCCGGCTCTTCGGCCCGCCTCCGGCCAATGTGGCCCGGCACGTGAACGCTTGACTCAGCGACCCGACTTCCGCTCGCTGTGCGTTCTCGTTCCCACGCCGTTCACCGAGCGCTTACGTATTGCCGGGCAGACAACCCAGGTCTCACTTCTTGAGTAGGCATCTCGGGTGTCAAAAGTAAGGGCACATCCAGCCTTGGAACCGCACGATGCGCTGTCGGTCCAGGGCGACAGAACCTGAACGATGCGTTGTCGGTAAAACCTGAACGATGCGTTGTCGGCTCGCAGACGGTAGTAAGAATTCTGGCAAAAAACCCAACGCGGTAGACCGTTGACGGATAGTCACCCTACCTACTGATTTCTGCATAGAGCGGCACCGGAGCCCCGCAGGCGGCCGGCCAGGCTGTACCGGACGCCAGGTGATGCTCGGAAGCAAGCGCCCGCGCAGCGCACGTGTCCCTATGCGGAAATATTCCTTCCCGTGGCTCCCTACCGCAATTCACCCCGCGCCACTTGCACAATCTCCACCAGCGTCGTCAGCGTTTCCTCCCGGTCGCGATTGACGAGCATGTGGTCATAGTCCACGCTGCCCTCCATCTCATGCACGGCGGCCGCCAGGCGCCGGTCCACTTCCGCTGCGTTCGACGCGACCCGGCCATGCAGCCGCCGCCCCAGCTCGGCCAGCGTTGGCGGCAGCAGGAAGACGCTCACCACCGCGCTGCCATACCGGTCCACGAGCTGCCGCCGGCCCGCGGCGTCGAGCACGAGCAGCACGTCCATTCCTTGCGCCACGCATCCCTCCACGAAACCTCGTGGCGTGCCGTACCGCTGATCGAACACAGCCGTGTGCTCCAGCAATTCGCCAGCGCCCAGCAGATCCTCAAACCGGCTCTCGCTGACAAAGAAATAGTCGCTGCCCTCGACTTCGCCCGGCCGAGGTGGCCGCGTCGTCACCGACACCGAGCGCACCAAGCTGCCCCGTTCCTCCAGCTGTTGGGCCAGCGTCGTCTTGCCGCACCCCGACGGCCCGGATAGCACCAGCGTCAGCCCGCGCTGCCCGCTCGCCAGCGTCACGGCAGCCGCTCTCACCCCTGCCGCTGCCGGCCACTGCTTTCCGCCCAAGGCGGCCATATCTACCCCACCACCTGGAATTCGGAGCTTTCCACCGCCCACGCTTCGTCGTAGGTGCCGCCGCCTGTGGCGGGATTGCGGAAGTGTGCCGTCCTGCCACCATTAGCCTCGACGACATACGGCACCTTCTCGCTGAGCCAGCTTCCGGCCGGCTTCCTGCTAAACACCACCGTACTGCCGACGGTGAGCTGATCGATCTTCCGCATGCTCTGCTTCTCCCCGCGGTCACCCTGCCGTTGTTTCGGCTTTCCGTCAATGCTCTTTCTCCCTGCCGACCAGCCCCGCCCGTGGCCTTACCAGGCACCATGAAGCCCCCGCCGGGCCAGTCAAGGGGCAAGCGCCCGCGTGCCTTTGGCACCCCGTGACACTCCCCGCGAGAGCGGCGTCGGGCCCGGTGGCGTCAGGCCCCGATCGGC
>JBGQLF010000137.1:0-11882 GCA_041499985.1 Gemmataceae bacterium | reverse complement strand
ATCCCCACCTGGAGTTTTTCCAGGAGCCGGTGCACCCGCTGGCGCAACCGGGCCAGTTCCGCGGCGCTGGTGCCCGTGCCCAGGTGCTGGGCGACCGCCTCGTAGGGCAGGTCCTCGAGAAAGCGCAACTGGAGGAGCCGGCGATCCGGTTCTTCCAATTCTTGGAGGGCCTGGTTCAGCCACTGGACTTCCGTCTGGCGCCACAGCTGCTGGTCCACCGGCGTCTGTGTCGCCGCCATCAGTACTTCTCCGGCCGAGCCGACCGGCAACGGACGTTCACGCTCGGCCCTGGAGTGCTGCACGCGGATCACCCGGCGGACCAGATTGCGCAGAATCGCTCCTAACCAGGCCCGGAACGTCCGGGCATCCGTTCCGCGGAAGTCGCCGAACTGTTGATTGGCCTTGTGGAAACATTCCTGCACGACATCGGACGCCCCGGCCTTGCGGGCCAGCCGGGCCGGCAGCCAGCGCTGAGCGAGTTGCTGAAGCCAGGACTGGTTCGCTTGCAGCAGACGCCCCTGGGCCGAGGCTTCGCCAGCCTGGGCCCGCTCCAGCAACCGCTGGAACGGGGTCGAGTCCTCGCTGGGCATACTGTTAGACACCCGAAAGATAGAGGTTGTGACAAGAGCGCTCCCTGCCTGGTCATTTTCGGACTCTCGGACACACCGGGCAAGAGAAATGGCAAAAAACCTCTTCAAGAAACAGATCACGCGGTCACACGTGAGGCCCCGGGCGCAACTACTCCCTTGGCAGGCCGGTGCCCCTGGGCCCGACCCGGCTGATCTGGTGGTCCCTGTCCATGCCTGCCGGAACTTTTCCCAGGGTTGTACAGGAGCAGGCAAAACTACTTTGCATCAGGAGAACGGCTATGTGGATCGCTTATCTAACGACGGATGAAGTCAATTGGAACCTGGCCTGGCAAATGGCGGAGGATTGCGGCCTGAGCCTGGAGCTGCTGTCGTTCCGGGACCCGCCACCGGCCGGCCAAGTTGAGGCGGTGCTATACGACCTGGACTCGTTCCCCCAGCCCGAGCGCCAGGAGGTCTTGGCGAAGCTCCTGGCCACGATTTCCCTCAGTCCCGTGGTGGTACACAGTTACCACTTGGAGGAGGAGCAAATCAGCGGCTTACGCCGGAACGGTGTCGCCGTCCATACGCATTTCGGGAAAGCCATCTTCCTGAAACTGGCACTGCGGCGAGCAGAGTGCCCGAGACTTGAACGCGTGGGGAGTTGAGTGCGCGCTCCAGCGGTCCAGGGCGCGGTGTGGACGACAGCCGGCTCTTGCCGCGACAGGACAACGTCTGGGCCGACCTGGCGGGTTGCCATCTGGAAAAGCGGAGATGCGTTCGCCGGGGGGCGAGCACAGACGCTCGCCCCCCAGACATTACTCAGCGGTTGGCGCCAAGGTGGCCAGCCTGTTGACGGCGCAGGCCGCGACGGCCCGAGGCCCGAGAATCCTTCCGGGCGCGGTGAGCGATGGTTTGCCAGTGGCCCGCGAAAGTGGTCCCGACCCAGCATTGCAAGTGGAGCATGGAGAAGCAGCCTGCCTCGGCCCGCATCCGGTCCGCGGCCTCGACTCGCGTGCAGGCCAGGCAAACCAAGGTCTCACAACCCTCGGGACCGACCCCGACCACGCGGAAACCGGCCGGGGTCGGACGCGCGGTATTTAGATGCAAACGCGTGAGCAAGCGAACCGTCGCCTTGTCCTCCGGGGTCGGCGACTTGGCCGGTACGGGGGAGAACGCCGCCGCGCTCGAACCACAACGGAACTCGTGAATCGACATGGACCACCTCCTGAACAACCGAATCACCCCCCTCTCCTGGCCCCGACCGTCGGGGCGCAGCAGGAGCGTGGGGTTTTGGCGAATTCGGCTGTCAGAAGCGGTGATCAGGGCATGGTGGGGGGCTCCGGAAACCAAGGAATGGGTTCGGCATTTCGACCTTCTTGTACCCGGTGGTCGTGCAGCTGTGACCGGAAACACAGGGGCGTAGGGAGCAAGAGTAAGGACACCTGTCAGCGGGATGGGTTCACGCCAGGGCGTGGCGCGTGAAAGGCCCGAGAGGCCGCCAAGTCCGCAGAGCGAGGCCGTGGTCTTCCAGCCTACCCCGGAAAACGAATACCCTCGAGAAATCTTCCGGTGAAACGCGGAGCATTGTGTGTGCTTGCCCCGGTTAGCGCCTTCACCTGGCGGGAGAGGCGTCCCTGCTGAACAGATTGGTTTTTCCTGGCAGATCGCGCGCTCTTCTCCGTTCTCCAGGGTGAATGGTGGCCACTGGAGCTACCCGACCCTCAAAAGGAGAATTGCCAATGTCACGCTATTCCATTTCTCGAACAAGTTCACCCCGTTTCCGAAACTGCCGGCTACATCTGGAAGCACTGGAAGAGCGAGCGCTGCCGAGCGTTCAGCCGATCACGTTTGCGGATCCGAGCCTCTACGGCGGCAGCATCCACACAGCCTTGGAAGGCGGCAGCCTGAGTTCGATCACGCCCGACGGCCGCTACGTCGCCTTCACCAACTACGACTACAACCCGAAGCCAGGCTTCTGCGACCTGGACCCCGCGATCAAGACCACCGGCTTCGGCTGGAACAATGTCTTCGTTCGTGACCGCCAGACCGGCGGCATCCAGGTAGTAAGCGTCATGCCGGATGGCACACATACGGATCCCGAGGGCGGGAACTCGTTCAATGGCCAGCTCAGCGCGAACGGCCGGTACGTGGCCTTCACCAGCGGGGCCCCAAGCCTCGATGCGAATGTTCAGGGGACTTCTGGATACGTATACACTTATGTTCGTGATCTCGCCGCTGGCGTAACCCACATGATCAGCGTCGATCCCACCGCGAAAGCGGCCGGCTATGATCCCACGAGCAAAGCGGAGCAGGAAATTGCCATGAGCGCTGACGGCCACTACGTCGCTTTCACCAGCTACGCCAGCAA
The DNA here is from genome assembly GCA_041499985.1 of Gemmataceae bacterium. GTDB lineage: Bacteria > Planctomycetota > Planctomycetia > Gemmatales > Gemmataceae > JBGQLF01. Next base: position 8,945 of record JBGQLF010000137.1, on the reverse strand, counting down.
CCTGGTGGCCGGCCTCAGCAACACGCACGAAGCAGTCTACGTCCGCGACACAGTGACCAACACCACCAAGCTGGCCAGCATCAACCTGGCCGGCACCGGCAGCGGCAACAAGGATGCCTATGACATCAGCCTGAGCGCCGACGGCCGCTATCTCGTCTACGTTAGCCAGGCCAGCGACCTGGCGCCGAATGTCACCAACGGTACGTACAACATCTATGTCCGCGACCTTCAGCTCAACACCACTACCCTGGTCAGCGTCAACCACTCTGGCACGGGGCCGGGCAACGGGGAATCCGCCGGCACCAACGGCTACATAACACCCCTAAAACCGGCTTTTACCCCGGACGGCCGCTACGTCGCCTTCATCAGCACTGCCACCAATTTGACGGCGGACAAGATCACCAGCGGCACCACCAACGTTTTCGTGCGGGACTTGCAACAGAAGACCACCACGCTGGTCACCATCAACAGCACCAGCACCGGGTCCGGCAACGGCTCGACCATGTTTGAGCCGGTCATCAGCGCCGACGGCCGTTACGTGGCGTTCGACAGCCCGTCTACGAACCTGGTGAAGGCCATCACGACAACCAACCAACAGAATGTCTTCGTGCGGGATTTGCAGGCCAAGACTACCACCCTGGTCAGCCTCAACGCCACGGGAGCGGGCAAGGGCGGCAACAACTTGTCCGGTGACAGCGGTGCCGAGGGCGTGGACAGCAACGGCCTGGGGGGGAACCGAATCGCCATCAGCACCGACGGCCGCTTCGTCGCCTTCCGCAGCGCTGCGACCAATCTGCTGCCCAACTTCGTCGACGGCAGTAAAGGCATGAACGAGAACCTCTTTGTCCGCGACGTGCAGAAGGGGACCACCCAGTTGATCAACGTCAGCGACACAGGCAAGGGCAGCAGCAACGGCTATCAGGATCCCGCGTCTGCTGGGATGTTCAGTGCTGACGACAGCACGCTCATCTTCAACAGTCTATCCTCCGACCTGGTGCCCAACGACAGCAACAACCTCAACGATGTGTTCACGGCCACGATCGCCGGCGCCGGCCAGGTCAAGAGTGCGGCAGTTACACTACCGCCGAACGCCTCGTCTGAGATCAGCACCATCGGGCAGCCGATCATCAACACCTCCGCACTCGTGACTACCAGCGCAGTGGCTGCGATCCCGACGCACCATGCGGCGAGCGCACCGAGCGACACGGAGATGTCGCGCTTGTATCCGAAGAGCCAAAGCTTGGTCGCCACCCAGAGCCTCACGCCGCGCGTTGCAGCCGTTGACGCGCTCTTCGGCGCCTGGGACGCTCCGTGAACATTCGATTAGTAACCCAAAACACCATCGGGTGGGAGCGGGATGAAACAGGCCAAGTGGAAAGGGGGAGGCAGCCCGGTCGGCAGGCTGCCTCCCCCTTTCCACCCCGGCGAGAGATCCCGACGTACCTCACCCTGAATCCCGCCCGCCCTACCGCCGCATCCGTCCAACGGCCTCACATGGAATGCAGCGCCACTCGGTTGCCCTCGCTATCGAGGATGATGGCCCGGAAGCCATGCGGGCCGATCGGATGCTTCGGCTGGACCACCTTGCCGCCGTTCGGCTCGACCGCGGCGATGGCCTGGTCGAGGCGCCCCTGGGCGTTGAGGTAGACCAGCAGGCCGCGGTCGGACGGCCGTTCGTCGGCCTTGGTGAACAGGCAGCCACTGACGTCGCCTTCGGCACCGGGCAAAAGCCCAATCGTCATCCCCGGATACTCCTGCTTCTGAACCGCGCTCCCCAGCACGGCGGAATAGAACCGGACTGCACGGTCGAGATCCAACACCGGAATATCGACCCAGACAACTTGATTGGCCATGGTCTTCCTCGCTCACGAGAGCTGAGCCGGCGACGCCGGACCGCCCAGGCGTCGTTGGTAGGCGAAGTCTACCAGAAGCTGGCCCGGGCTGCACAGGTTAGCCGGACTTACCCCTTTTCCAAAAAATCCAAGGAATTCATGTCCACTTTTTCCCGCAGATTTCAATCTCACCTATAGCGTTTCTCCGCGTGCAGGGGAAGCACTCGGGCTCTTGAGGGGTCCCTCCTCGCTGGCGCAGAGACCTTTTTGCCATCGCCCCAGTCTGACGTGTTAGCCTGGTTTTCCTGCACTCCCAAGCCTCCATGGCCCGGCAAAGCCGCGCTCTCCAGAGCGCTCGGCCCGTCCGTGGTGCCGGAAGCGTGCAGCAGAGAGCCTAAAGGACGTTCCGGCTAGCGCGTCCGAGCTGGGCTGGCGGAGGCTTCTTGGACGAGGGCCGAGCTGAAGTGTGTGGGCCGGGGCAAGCGCTCGCACGATGGCTTTGCCCTCCTTCGCGCAAGGGGGCACGAATTCGGGAGAAGTGTCCATGGCGGCACCCAACGATCTAGGCCTAGCCCGCGAGCTGGCCACACGCTGTCAAGCTGCGCTCCGGATACTGCTGAAGGCATATACCAATGGACAGGTTACGCCGCTGGGGGTCCGGAACTTTGCGATAACGATCCAGGATCTCCGGGAGGCGGGGCTTGCCGAGCCCGACCTGCGCTGGCTGGTGTTGCGCGGTTACGTCGAGCATGCCACCGAAGCGACAGCCCAGAACTGTCGTCGAACCTCTCCGAGTGAACGCATGCTGCGCCAGATGACGGAAGCCTGCGTGGTGCTAACCGAGACTGGCGCCGCTTGGGTTCGCGAGATCAAGAAGGACCTGCGCCGCCGACAAGCGGTTCAGCTCAAGACGCCAACCTACGACCGCGCCGCCCGGCAGTTGCGCGTGGGCGCGCGCGTGGTCAAGCGCTTCCGCCAGCCTGCCGTCAGTCAGGAGTGGATCCTGCTCGCCTTCCAGGAGCAAGGATGGCCGCACTCCATCGACGATCCGCTTCCTCCCCAACCGGGGGTCAGCTGCAAGAAGCACCTGCACGATACGATCCAGAACTTGAATCGCCATCAGCAACATCGGCTGATCCACTTTTCTGGAGATGGGACAGGCCGCCGGGTTGGCTGGGAGTGGCGGCGCTGAAGCTACACCAGAGCTACACCAGAGCTACACCAATGAAGAGCTTGACAGTGTCTTCAAATAGGAGAAGGATGCTTGCCAGGACAGGAGCAGTGCTCCGCTTAGAGAGAAATGGAGCGGATCGGATAGCCAGTGAAGCAGTTGTCTCCACTTGTCGGAGGGTCCGGGTCCGACCGCCGCAGCAAGGGAGCCATCCTGCACGTTCACAAGGGGGATAGCGCCAAGGCCACCGTGATCCTTGCAGACGGCTCCGAGAAGAAGCTTTGGCCGGAGTGACCCCTGCGGCCAGTCCGGCCGTCCTGTGCGGCTCTGGAGAGAGCACTGCCCCAGTATTCCGCCTCAATAGAAGGAGCACCCATGTCGATAGCCCCCCAAATGCCGGCCGTCCCAATCCCCGCCCCGCCGTTGGGCTGGTTGCAACGCCTGCGCGCCAACCTGGACGAGCATGTGTTCTTCTGGATCATGCTGCTGATCGCGCTGTACGTTTTCTTCGGCGTTCCCCAGATCACGAACGTTTGGCAACAGTGGCCGCCCTGGAAAAGCGGCCTTGTGCTCATCGCCGGGTACCTGATCTTCCTGAGCTTCCTGATCGGGTTCTACGGGCTATCGACGTTTGTGGTGATCCGGCGGTTTCCCGTCCGCTGGGTGCAAGAGCGGGTGGAGGCGTTCGTCAGCCGTCGGATGAATCGCTGGCAGGAGCAAGGCCTGGGACGGTTCTACCGACCGTCTTACTGGCTCGCCGCGGTCACCTGGCGGGCTCCGGACCTCTGCTGCCGCTGGCTGGTCTGGGCCGTCTCCAACCCCGAAGGCCGCAGAGACGTTCCGAAGGTTGCGGTCGGTATCTTGGGGGCCGTCCTCGTTGGCTCGACCGCGCTGCTGTTCGGAACGCGCAGCGACGCCAGCCGCGCCTACCCGCTGGCGGGAGCCTTCTGTCAGAACATGGCTCTCCTCAACTTGGCGGCGGCGGTCTGGCTGATGGTGACGATACCAACCCGCCTCGGCGGCGCCGTGCGGCCCGGGGAGGTAGGGCTCTATTTCGGCCGGTTCCTTGCCTGGCTCATCTCGACCGCGCTGTTCGGGGAACTCCTGTGGGTGCTCGCGGATACCAACTGGTGGGACAACCTGATTTCCTACCGCCTCTACACCATCTGGGCCGTTTTCCAGTTGCTCACCACGCTGGTGATCACCGGCCTGTTGATCGACCGCTGGCACGACGCGACGGACCGCTGGCCGGTCCGACAGGTCGCCTTCCTGCTGCTGCCCGTCCTCGTGTGGCTGTTCAGCCGGGCGCTCCCCGTGGACTCCGCCGAACTGGATCGCCACCTGACCCCGGACCAGGTCAAGGTCTGGAAGGAGATCCGCGCCGAGGCAGATGGCCCGCAGGCTGCAAATTGGCACAGCCGGTGGAATAAGGAATGGTTCACCCACTTGAATAGCCGAGTCCAGCAGGTTCCCGAGTTGGATCCCGTGGTGATCGTGGCGGCCAGTGGCGGCGGCTCGCGGGCAGCCATCTTTACGTCTCTTGTGTTGGAGACGCTGGCGCGGACGCCGACGAAGGATCCTTCGACGGGCCGCCACGTGCCGATCGCCAACGACCCCCGCGGAACGACCCAGCGGACCTGGGCGGACAACATTGTGTTGATCAGCAGTGTCTCGGGCGGCAGCTTGGCCACCGCCTACCACGTCGAGCGCCGGGCGCCCCAGACTCCGCCGGAAATGGTGCCGGAGTCGCCCTCCAGCCACGAGCGCGTCCTGCGCAACACGGCTGCCCGGGAATTGAAGCACTGGGGCGTCCGCCAAGCTCGCGAGCTCATCCAGACCTACCTCGTCCAGCCGCCGGACGGGTTCCCCGTGGACGATTTCAGCGCGTTCTACAAGCTCGCGTCGAACCCTGAGCTCGCTCTCGAGGCGCTGAAGAAAGGCGAACAGGCCCTCAGCACCCAGCTCACGGAGTTTGTGGATCACCGCGACAAGATGAAAACGGAACTCAAGAAGAATCTCAAGCTGTCGCCCACGGACGCCAAGAAACTCGCCCAGGGGATCGAGGACCTGAGCGAAAAGATTGCCGCCCGCCGCACCGCCCTGGCCTTGCTGGACGGCTACCGTTCCCTGGACGAGCAGGCACCCGATCGCCCGACTGATCCCCTCGGCCGCTGGATCTGGACGAGTCAGGCGTTCGACGAGATGTGCGTCGATTTCATGGCCCCCATAACGCGCGGGGTCCTGACGCCGGCGTTGGACCGGGGCGATGCCCTGGCCCGCTTCTGGACACACCGCTTCGGCTGGTACGACTGCACCAATTTCAGCGGCTACCATCGCCCGCTCAAGGACGGGAACTACGGCGGGCGCCCGGCGGTTGTGTTCAACGCCGTGGACGTGGCCCGCGGCTCGCGTCTGGCGGTCGGCTTCCCGATCCTGCCGTCGGATCTGTGGGACAAGGTCTACCAGCAGGGCGTGACGCGCGAGGTGCCGCGGGCCCTGAACGCTCCGGTCAGCCTCGCCCGCGCGGTACGGATGTCGTCCAACTTTCCGTACGGCTTCCGAGCGATGGAGTTTACGACCCCCACTCCGGTTCGGTCCGATCCCGCGGCCAGGCTCAAGCCCGACGGCGGCCAGTCAGAGAAGTGGGGCCCCGTCCACGTCCTGGACGGCGGCGTCGTGGACAACACCGGCCTGGACACGATCTACGAATTGCTCGCAGCCTTGGAGTACCACGCCGATCCGAAGCACGCCGACGCGAAGACCGGCAACCCGTACCAGACCGGCGCCGCGGCCCTGCTGGCGAACCTCCGCCGCCACGGGGTCTGCATCCTGGAGATCGACGCCGGGGCCAAGCCGAACACCGCGCTGCCCTGGCCGCTCGACCTGTTTGGCGGCGTCAAGGAGCAAAGCCAATCGCTTGAGAACGGCGGCTATTCCAATGCGGACCGGGCCAAGCAGCTCTACCTGAAGGAGATCCGGCGCATCCTCACGCAGCGGCTGGAAGAGCCGAGCCAACCCTCATTGGGCAGCAAGACATCCTTGTGCGACCTGGAGGACGGCCTGCCGCCGACGGCCCTGCACTACTGCTTCCAGTGCAACCACTACCAGCCCGGGGGCGCGGCCGACCCGGCGATCATGACGGCCTGGGCGCTGGGCCCGCGCGACAAGGCAGGGGTGGTAGCTCGGTTCCTGCCCGAGCTCGGCGTCTGGGACCGGCGGCGAGAGCAATTGTGGGACGACATCACGGAGGGCAAGGACGGTGTCACCGGCGTCCGGCAGTTGGCTCGCCTGCGCGTCCTGCGGGATCGAGTGGTTGCCCTGAGCCAAGTGCTTTATCAGCTTTCCTTGGACCTCGCGGATCTCGAAATGACCGCGCAAGCGGGGCAGCCGGTCGCGCCGGACAAGCTCAGTCCGTTGCGGGACAAACTCGGCGATGCCAAGGAGAAACTGGTCCCGCTCGAAGCCGACATTGGCGGCGAGACCAATACCGAACTACGCGAGGAATGGAAGAAGTTGGACCAGCAGGTGCGCCTGGACGAGGAGCGCTTGGCCCGGCTTGCAAAGGCTCGCACCGCGGACCAACGGGAACAGTTGAAGGCCGGGCTAGAGCGCGAGCCCAACCTTGCCCGCCAGTCCAAAGAACTCTATGAACAGATCGGCACCCGCATGCGAGCCGCAGAGGTGGGCGCGGCCCAGAAGGTCACCGCCGAGCTGAGACAGAGTAAGCTGCTCGACCCGCAGTTGAAGTACGATCAGGCGAACCGCCAGGCCAAGGAGGTATTCCGACCCGGTCCACCATGAGGCCGTAGCCCAGGCTGCTCACTCCCCAGGCAGGGACCGGTGATTCGACCGTCCGGTCATGAGTGTTCTCGGGGTGACGAGTGGCAGTGAGGCCAACCTGGAGTGGGCTATCGAGATACTCGCCTGCCTTGGCAGAATGGAAAAACAAAGTGAGGGGGTCGGGCCGAGCCCATTCACCCCCTCACCTGGTCTTGCCGTTTCCGTGCCTTCTCCGCCAATGGGCGTCAGTTGCTGAACTCGGGCTGCCGCTTCGCCAGCTGGGCCTGCAACCGAGCCACGATGCTCGAGTGCATCTGGCTGACGCGCGACTCGCTCAGGTCCAAGGTGGCCCCGATCTCCTTCATCGTCATGTCTTCATAGTAATACAGGATGATGATGAGGCGCTCATTCCGGTTCAGACCGCGTGTCACCAGACGCATCAGATCGCGGTTTTGCAAACGGTGCGTCGGGTCTTCCGCTTTCTTGTCTTCGAGGATGTCGATCTCGCGCACGTCTTTGTAGCTGTCCGTCTCGTACCATTTCTTGTTCAGGCTGACGAGCGTGACCGGCGTGGCGTCGCCCATCATTTTCTCGAGATCCTCCAGGGAGACCCCGAGCCTGACGGCCATCTCGTCCGGACGCGGCGGCCGGCCGTGCTCCGCTTCGAGTGTCTTGCGCGCTTCCTCGAGCTTGCTATTCTTGCTCCGAACGAGGCGCGGTACCCAGTCCATGGTACGCAGTTCGTCCAGCATCGCTCCGCGGATGCGGGGCACACAGTATGTCTCGAACTTGACCCCTCGCTCCAGATCGAAGGCGTCGATCGCATCCATCAGGCCGAAGACCCCTGCGCTGATCAGGTCATCCAGATCTACTCCTTCGGGCAACCGGGACCAAATCCGCTCGGCGTTATACTTCACGAGCGGCAAGAAATGCTCCACGAGGCGATTGCGGAGCTCTACGGTCGGCTGCGCCCGATAATCCCGCCACAGCTGTGGGACATCCACGTCCACCTGCGTCACCATGGGCTCCTCCCTGCTGTTTGGCAAGCGTAGCCGGTTTCCCCCCTGCCTACGCGATCGCTCCGCTTCCCTTCGACCGATCCGCCCCGGCCCACGGGCTGGCGGACTCGCCGAGCGGTGCAACCAGAGGATCAGCGAGCCCTCCTCCACAAGGGTCTCGAGAACGGGCGAAGCGCTCTTCGGGCCCGTGGGACCAGCCGGCGGAGCATGCCGTGCCCCCGACACGGTCTGCTGCTCTGTCGGCTCTTCCCTTCCTTGACAGCGGCCTGAGGCGGCAGGGTGAACTCACCGGCGACTCCCCACGTCCCGATGTCGGCTCCCCGCACTGGGTGACTCGACCCTGCCTGGCATCCGCTGTCGCGCAAGTCCCTTCCGAGGAGGGTTGTCTTCCGATCCTTCGCTTGCCGAACCCCGTCCGTGACGGCCGGAGATACGGCCGTTCGCTCGACTGTTATCGACCATTAACCCGGTGCACCTGTAGCAAAAGTGCCCTGACTTGGACCTGAGTGCCGGATCCAGCGACCTCTTGTTCGTAGGACGGATTTCGATCCGTCCGTCTGGGCCGGACGGATTGAAATCCGTCCTACGCTGGCGTCGGACTAACCGAACCCCAGCCGGCGCGGGAAGCCCGCCAGCCGAAAGCAATTCTGCGCGAAAAGTGAGAGGAGGCTCATACGACTTGCAGGCCGTTGCGTCAAGATCACGTGGGGATGTCGCGGTAGATGCGCGCAAACGAATCGGCACAAGTGCGGAAGACCCCCAGCAAAGCGGGATCGAATTGCCCCGGCGAAGCTTCGAGGAGGATGCGCACGGCGTCGGCGTGGCTCAGGGCAGGCTTGTGGAAGCGCTGCCGGCGCAAGGCGTCGTACACGTCGGCCAGGGCTACCAGGCGTGCTGCGGGTGGAATGGCGTCCCCGGCCAGACCGTCCGGATAGCCAGTGCCATCGTAGCGCTCGTGATGATGGCGGACGATGGCCGAGGCCATCCCCAAGAAGGACAGCGATTCGCCATGTGCCTCGCCGAGGGCCTGCAAAATGTGGTCGCCGATGATCGGGTGCGTCGCCACCAAGACCCGCTCGGCGCCCGTCAGCAGGCCGGGTTTGCGCAGGATCTCGTCGGGCAAACCGATCTTGCCGATGTCGT
>JBGQLF010000136.1:0-11918 GCA_041499985.1 Gemmataceae bacterium | reverse complement strand
CAGACGTTCACCGTGCAAGCGCCGGCGCCGAATCCCAAGGCCGGCCCCGTCAAGGCCAAGGCTCCGGCCCGGCCGGCGGCCCCGGCTCCGCGGGAAGACGTGAGCAAGCCGTACGACGTCGTTGACCTGGATCTGACGCCGCGCTGTCCGCACTGCGCTGCCGATCTCCCTTCGCCCGACGCCATCGTCTGCGTGCACTGCGGTTACAATAGCGAAACGCGCCACAGGCACGAGACCATACGGGCCCTGGAGACGACAGGCTCCGAGCGGTTCCGGTGGCTCTTGCCCGGCATTCTTTGCGCTGTGGCGATGCTACCGCTCCTGGCTGCGATCGGCTACCTTTGGTTCGTCCTGCCGCGTGAAGAGGATGGATCCGATAGCTGGCTCTGGGCCCGCGTCTGGGGCTCGACCATCAGCGGGTTCATCATCTGGTTCCTGGGAACTTTCGCCGTGCGGCGCTTGATCAAGAACCCCCGCCCGCCGGAGAAGTTTCTCCAGTGAAGATCGCGCTGGTCCAGAAGCAAGCTGCTGCTCGCCCCTAGTGCAGAATCCGGGGACCTCTTTTCCGTAGGACGGCTCTCCAGAGCCGTCCGGGCTGCTCGGACGGCTCTGGAGAGCCGTCCTACAAAGAAAAACAGCTCTTTGGAGCTTGCACTAGCGCGCAGCCGGCGAGGCAATCACGTCGCGTCACCACAGATTCAGTTGCGGAGCCTGCGCCGATGCCCTACAATCGCCCAGCAACTCCCACAAACCTGATAGGCAAACCGGGCCTCGAGCTGGGGATCGATTCCACGTATGAAAACCACCATCTATTTCGCTGCTGGCACACTTCTGGCAGCCTCCCTTCTGGGCGTGATCTATTCTCGGACGTATGCCGGCGACGACAAACCGGCCGCTGCTTTCCAGACGGATCCGCCGAAGCGTATCTCCGGCATCGCCTCCCGCACACCCTGGACGACCTCCCGGATTACCGGATCCCCCGAGCCGCCGCCACCGTATCGGATCGCGCGGGCCTTCCCCAAGCTGACGTTCAAGAACCCCCTCCTGATGTCGAGCGCTCCGGGGACGACGCGCCTCTTCATCGGCGAGCATGCCGGTAAAATCTACTCCTTCCCGCCGGACCCCGCCTGCGCCAAGCCGGACCTGTTCCTCGATTTGACCACGGAGCTGAACAGCTGGGACAAGTCCGGCAAAATCAAGGGCGTGGGGGCGGTCTATGGACTGACGTTTCATCCGCAGTTTGCCCAGAACCGTTACTGCTATATTTGCTATGTTATTGAGAGTAATAAACGTGGCGAGAGCCTATCTGACGGCACGCGCGTGTCGCGCTTTCGCGTGACCGACACCGACCCTCCCCGCTGCGATCCCAAGAGCGAGCAAATCCTCATCACCTGGCTCGAGGGCGGACACAACGGCGGCTGCCTCTGTTTCGGCCCGGACGGGTATCTGTACATCTCCAGCGGCGATGCCACGGACCCGAATCCCCCCGATCGCCTGGACACCGGCCAGGATCTCAGCGACCTGCTCTCGTCGGTGCTCCGCATCGACGTGGATCACCCCGCCGGCGACAAGGCGTATTCGGTGCCCGCCGACAATCCCTTTGTCAACATGGTAGGGGCGCGGCCGGAGATCTGGGCGTACGGCTTCCGCAATCCCTGGAAGATGAGTTTTGATCGGGTCAGCGGCGACCTGTGGGTGGGCGACGTCGGCTGGGAACTGTGGGAGATGGTCTATCGCGTCCAAAAAGGAGGTAATTACGGCTGGTCCGTCAAGGAGGGCCGGCAATGGGTGCGACCCGAAGCCAAGCGCGGCCCCACGCCGATCCTACCGCCGACGCTCGATTTCCCCCACACCGAGGCCGCTTCCATTACCGGAGGTTACGTCTATCGCGGCAAGAAGCTCAAAGAGCTCGTCGGTGCCTATGTCTGTGGCGACTGGGTGACGCGCAAGGTTTGGGGCACTCGCTTCGACGGCGACCGCATCACGTCGCATCAGGAAATCGCCCAGGGAACGCAACGCATCGTCGCCTTCTGTGAGGATCACGAGGGCGAGCTGTACATCGTCGACTACAACGAGATCGGCGCGATCTATCAGCTCGTTCCCAATGATCCCGGCGCGGGCGGTCACACCACGTTTCCGCGCAAGCTGAGCGAGACGGGCCTGTTTACTTCCACCGCCGCGCAGGAGCTGGCGCCGGGCGTGATCCCGTTCTCCATCAACGCTGAGCAATGGGCCGACCATGCTACCGCGGAGCGCCTGGTCGCCTTGCCAGGAACCTCGACCGTGCGGGTCTATGATAAGCCCGTGCCCATTCCGGAGACGTTTTTCAGCGGCCGGCACTTCTTCCCCAAGGATGGCGTTCTGGCCAGGACCCTCACGCTGGAGATGGAGCGTGGCAATCCCCAGAGTCGGCGCCGGCTCGAGACGCAGATGTTGCACTTCGACGGCACCGCCTGGCACGGCTACACCTACCAGTGGAACGAGGAACAGACGGATGCCACGCTGGTGCCGGCCAGCGGGCTGGACCGCACGGTGGTCGTCACCGATGCCCAGGCTCCCGGTGGCAAGCGGAAACAGACGTGGCACTTTCCCAGTCGCAACGAGTGCTTGACCTGTCACAACCCATGGGCCGGCTTCGGCCTCGCCTTCACCGTGGCCCAGCTCGACAAGGAACAGCGCTATGGACCCGTGGTGGCGGATCAGCTGGAGACTTTGCACCATATCGGTATCATCACGGCCGCTGACGAGATGACCAGCAAGAGCCTGGCGGAGAGAACACCGCCCTGGGCCAAGCTGTCGAATCCGTATGACTCTCGGGGCGAAGTGAACGAGCGGGCGCGGTCGTATCTCCACGTGAACTGCGCCCACTGCCATCAGTTCGGCGCCGGCGGTACGGCCGATCTTCAGCTGCGTTTCGACGTGCCTTTGGAAGAAACCAAGACGCGGGAGGTGCGCCCCGTGCAGGGCACGTTCGAGATCGCCAACGCCCAGATTCTCTGCCCAGGCGATCCATACCGCTCGGTCCTCTTCTATCGCATTTCCAAACTGGGGCGTGGGCGCATGCCGCACATCGGCTCGGAGATGGTAGACGAGCGGGGTGTGCAGCTGATTCACGATTGGATCCGGCAGCTTCCCATCCGCAAGGATGAGCACGCACTCCTCGAGCGCCTCCGCGCCCTGGATGAGCCGACGGCCCTGGCGCTGGCACGCCGCAACGCCGAGGAGCGGCTCCAACATCTGGCCCGGACAATCGCCCAGGCCGCCGGCCGGGAAAACATCACCGCAGAAGATCGGCAAAAGGCAGAGGAGCGCCTGCGCAAGCAGGCCGAAACGCAGGTGAAGACGCGTGCCGCCGAGCGCGCAGACGTGCTGGGACGTCTCCTGGGAACGACCAGCGGCGCGCTGCTTCTGGCCCACGCGATGGGGAGCAACCAGCTTCCGGAATCACTGCGTCCTCAAGTGGTCGGTGCGGCCATGGCTCGCTCCGAAGTCCAGATTCGCGATCTGTTCGAGCGCTTCGTGCCGGATGAGCAGCGCGTTCAGCGGCTGGGCAATGTGATTAAGCCGGAGGAGATCCTGGCGCGACCGGGCAACCCGGACCGAGGCAAGGAGCTGTTTTTCAAGACCACCGGCGTGCAGTGCATCAATTGTCATCGCATCGCTGGCAGCGGCAGCACGCTCGGTCCCGATCTCACGCTGATCGGCAAGAAATACACGCGGGCACAGATCCTCGAGAGCATTCTCGAACCCTCGAAGTCGATCGAGCCGCAGTATGTCGCGTATCTGCTCGAGACGAGCGATGGCCAGGTGTATACCGGCTTGCTGGCGGCCAGGACGGACAAGGAAGTAGTCCTGCGCGATGTCAAAGACAAAGAGATCCGCATCCCGGCCAACAAGGTGGCGACGCTGGTGCCACAGCGTACCTCGCTCATGCCCGAGCTGCTGCTGCGCGATTGCACGGCCGAGCAGGTGGCGGATCTATTAGAATATTTGGGATCGCTGAAATAAACATAGCCTACGCGCGCAGGGCACACGTGTCCCGCGCTGGCCCTGCGCGCGTTTAGGTGCTTTTTTGGGCATGGTTCGAACCTGGGTGGCACGCCCTGAGTCTTCGAAGGGCGTGTCTACCGCAACCCACGCCCTTCGAAGACTCAGGGCGTGCCACCCGGAAACGGGCTTTCTTGAACCATGCCCCTTTTTGGTAGGGGTCACTGATTCTGGCCGGCAATTCGCTGGGCCATGCGCAAGTGTTCTCGGATCTTCGGTAGCGTCTTCGAGGCCAGGGCTTTCACATCCGCATCCTGTGCTTCCCGCACGGCGGCTTCCAACTTGGCGATCGCCTCGCGATGCTGTTTCAGCTGATCGCTCATGAACTGGCGGTCGAAGTCGGCACCGTTCAGCTTGGTGAGCTGATCCAGCACGGCCTGCTGCGTCGGGTCGATGGCGGTGGGCCACGGCACGCCCTTCTTCTCTGCCAGGGCCTTCAGATCCTGGTTCATCCGCGTATGCTCATCGAACATCTGCTGGGCAAATTTCTTGACTTCCGGACTCAGGGCTCGGTCCAGGGCAAGCTGGTTGAGCTTGACCTCCCCCAGGCAGGCTTTGGCTCCCTGAAGCAGAAAGTCCCGGTCTGTGGGGTTGAGGCGATCTTCCGCGGCCCACAAGGCGCCCACCACCAGCGAGCTCAGGCTCACCACCAGTGCGATCGTCAACATCGGAGTGCGTTTCATCGAAATGTTCCTTTCTGGTCGTCCGGGGAAACACTCCCCGAGCACTTATTCCTCTCTCCGTTTCGTGCAAATCTCGCGCCGCTCTCACGGTCTTCGAGAGGCGATGCCAAACCGCGACGGTCCAAACGCAGCACCGTCGCGGCTGGGTTTGTTCCGGGCAAATTGATCTAGACACCTGGCAGAGTTTCTGGCATACGCCCCACCTTCTCGTTTCCTGAGCTTAGTGAATTGCCACCGGCCGCAGAGCGCGGCGGCAGACGGACGACGACGGTCCGGGAGGAAAGCATGCGCAAAGTGGGAGCCTGGGGGTTGGAAGTGGCCTTGGTCGTGGCGTTAAGCGCGGCCGCGGCGGGGGCAGGGGAAGAGCCGCCTTTGTACAATGATCCGGCTCCCCCCGCGCGGACGAGCACTCAGCGGAAGGGCTTGTTGGATGCCTTGTTCGCTCCCAAGCCGAAGCCACCCGAGAAGAAAGCCAGTTCCAAGTCCGACAGTGAAGCAACGACGAAGACCGCTTCCCCGAGCAAGCCGGCAAACCAGGTGGATGGGGCCGTCGCCGAACGCCGGCGCGAGGAAGCAGCTTTCCTGCGCCGGGAAGCAGTGTGCGACCGCCTGTTGGAAATCGCCGTCCAGACCAACGACCAGGACCTGCTGCATCGGGCTGAGCAGCTCCGCGAACGCTCGTGGACGGCCTACACGGAACGCACGGCGCATCTGTCGGGGAGTAAAGCCGTGTTCGAGTCGGATGAGCAGATCCTCAACAAACATCTCGGGGACGGCAACGCGGAGGGGAGCAAGAACCCTGCGCCCGCTCACACGGTCACGGGCACGGACCGCAGCAGTCACGCCGCGGTTAAGGAGGTGACTCCATGAAGACGGTCTGGGGAATGGTGTTGCTGTCTGCCTGGATCAGCAGTGGCTGCCTGACGCTGCCCCCCCGGTGGACGGAGCCGAAGACGCCGCCCGTGGCCCCGACGTCGGCCACCGCGACACAGGCACGTCCGCCGGTAACGCGGGATCAGGTCAACAAAGAAAATGCTCGGGAGTTGGCCGATGCGTTGCTGGAGGAGCTCGATCAGGAAGCGCAACCACCGGCGCCTGTCAAGCCGGAGAAGCCCTGATACAGGCACGTGATGAAGGTGTCCGGTTTCCCGTAGCAGCAAGCGTCCCGCTTGCTGACTCTCTTCGGGCGGACAAGCGGGACGCTTGTCCGCCCACGGAACAGCCAACACCACCGGGTACATGTATGTGGGGGGATCTCGAGGCACAGCGATCGGCTCGCGCTGGCGAGCCGACCGCTATGCTATTGCCGAATCAAATGCTGAAATCGTTCGCGGAGTTGCCGGGTAATTGGTCCTGGCTTGCCGGGGCCGATGAGACGGCCATCGACCTTGACCACCGGGATGACTTCCGCGGCAGTGCCCGTGAGAAAACACTCGTCGGCGGTGTACACATCGTGGCGGGTGAGAGCCATTTCCTCGACGGGGATCTCGGCGGCCCGGGCCAGCTCGAGGACCGCGTTGCGGGTTACGCCTTCCAGGATGCCGGCGTCCACCGGTGGTGTCGCCAAGATCCCGTGCTTGACGAGGAAGATGTTATCGCCGGTACACTCGGCCACTTCGCCCTTATGATTGAGCATGAGCGCTTCCAGACAACCCGCCTGGATCGCCTCGATCTTGGCCAGGATATTGTTCAGATAATTGAGCGACTTGATACGCGGATTGAGCGCATTGGGATGA
Source organism: Gemmataceae bacterium (assembly GCA_041499985.1). GTDB lineage: Bacteria > Planctomycetota > Planctomycetia > Gemmatales > Gemmataceae > JBGQLF01. The sequence continues at coordinate 5,452 of JBGQLF010000136.1, read as the reverse complement.
TTGCGGATCGTCGCAACCGTCGAGATCTCCATGCCGTTCTCGTACAGCTCCGGCGGATACAGGCTGATGTCATCGACGATAATGATGACCTGCGGATCCGTGGTCTTGCGCGGATCGAGTCCCAGGTAGCCGGCACCGCGCGAGACCACCAGGCGGATGTAGCCGTTGCGCTTGGCGTTGACCTGCACGGTGCTTGTCACTGCCTCGGCCATCTGCTCCCGGCTGAGAGGGATTTCGAGCTTGATGTGGCGGGCACTCTCAAAGAGGCGTTCGATGTGCTCGCGCAGGCGGAACACCTTGCCGTCATAAACGCGGATGCCTTCGAAGACACCGTCGCCGTATAAGAAGCCATGATCATAGACGCTGATCTTGGCGTCCGCTTTGTCGTACAGCTTACCGCTAATGTAGACTTTCGGGGTCATCCGTACTTCCTTTGAGACTAGCCCGAAGAGCCATCGAGGGAACCCCTCGCCACCACTTCGGGCTAATCGGGAAACCACCTCTAACTCATCGCGAGCGTGCTCGGAACGGAGTTCGGTGCTTCTTCCACTCGGCCCGCCACGAGACGGACTACACGGTCGGTCTCGGCAGCGATGTCGAGATTATGCGTCACCATGATAATAGTGAGCTTTTCGGACTGGTTCAAGTCGCGCAGCAGGCGCACAATCTCCCCTCCCGCCGTGGCATCCAGGTTGCCGGTCGGTTCATCCGCTAGCAGGATACGCGGCTGATTGACCAGGGCGCGAGCAATGGCAGCCCGTTGCATCTCGCCGCCGGAAAGCTCTCGCGGCCGGTGGTGGAGCCGAGGCCCCAGACCGACGCGTTCCAGCAAGGACACTGCCCGGCAGGTTTGGGTTCGCCGATGGCGCAGCCAGCCGAAGACCGAATGGGCGATCATCTGCGGCATCAGGACGTTTTCCAGTGTGCTCAGTTCCGGCAGCAGATGGTAGAACTGAAAGATGAAGCCGAAGGTCTGGTTGCGGAGTTGATCGCGGCGCTCGGAAGGGAGGTCGTCGATCCGCTCGCCGTCGAGGCAGATGGTGCCATGATCGGGTCGATCGAGTGTGCCGAGAAGGTGCAACAACGTACTCTTGCCGGAGCCGGAAACGCCGACGACGCTGATGAATTCGCCAGCCTCGACAGACAAATCGAGACCGCGCAGCACATTCACCTTGATCGCGTCGCGCCGGTAGGTTTTGTACAGGTCCGTGGCGGTCAGCATGGGGATGCTCTCCAGAATGATGAACGATGAATGATGAACGATGAATGAAAGAACGTGAGCAGCTCTTGGCATTCATCGTTCATCATTCATCATTCATCGTTTATTCGTAGCGCAGGGCACGCACCGGGTGGAGCATCGCCGCGCGCATGGCCGGCACGATGCTGAAGAGCACGGCAATGGTAATCGCGCCCAGGTTGACCAGGCCGACACTCCATCCCTGGATATCGGTTGGGATCTGGTCGAAGTAGTAAACGGTACGGGGGAAAATGTCGTGCCCGGTCAGCCGGGCGAGCAGATGCTCGAAGTCGTTGATATAGATGGTCAACGTGAGTCCGAAGGCAGTGCCGAAACCGGCACCTACCAGACCGAGCAGCAGCGCGTAGCCCACGAAGATCTTCATCACCCCGCCATTGGAAGCTCCGAGGGCCTTCAAGATGCCAATGTCGCGCGTCTTCTCGGCGACGATCATGGCGAAAATGGCCAGGATGCCGAAGCCGGCCACGCAGATGATGAGGAAGAGCAGCACATTCAGCAAACGCTTCTCGACCCCGATTGCAGCGAGCAAGGGGCCCTGCTTGTCTTCCCAGGTTTCGACGCGGTAGCTCGACGCCGGGAACATTCGGCTGAGCTCCTTAACCACCGCCGGTGCTCCGCGATAATCTTTCAGTTTGATCTGGATGCTGCTGACACGGTCTTCCATGGTCCGCAACCGCTGCAAATCCTCCAGCGGCACGAAGACGTAGTTCGAGTCGTACTCGCTCATCTCGGACTTGAAGTAGTCGCACACGACGAAATTCTTGTAGACCGGGACCAACTTGACACCACTGAGGGTGATCAGGATGATTTCATCACCAGGGTTGACGATGGGAATATCCTTGTTGGGTGCATCCCGGGGTGCGTTCGGGTCGCGCAGATTTCCGATCGCGTAGCCGATGATGGCGCCCGCCGGCGCTTCGCTCCGTGGTTTCGGCGTCGGGTCCGGAGGCAGTGGCTCGCCGGGCGGTGGGGGACGGATCGGCGGCTGCATTTGCAGCAGCGGCAGCGGTGGGTATTTCTCGTCATGCCAGCGTTGCGCTTCCGGGCTGAGCTCGAAGGAGGGCTGGCGCCGGTCGCGCGCATCAACCAGGAACTCCGCGAAGCCGCCGACGCGCGCTCGACCTACGGGATCGATGCCGATCAGCCGCACGGGTCGGGCAATCATCTGTCCGTGATGGACAATCTGAATGATGGCCATCACTTCCATGGTCGGCGTCATCGCCTCGATCTTGTCGCCCACCGGCGAGTGCTGAATCCGGCGCATCATCTCGCCGGGATCGGCAAAGCCGTCCGCATAGATCCCTTCGATGAGCACATCGGACAGCAGGCCGTGGAGACGTTCCCGCAGCTTGGTGCTGAAGCCGGCCATGACGCTGTTGACGACAATCAGCGTGGCCACACCGAGCATCACGCTGATGATGCACGCCAGTGCCAGGTAGCGCGTCAGCAGATAACGCCAGCAGAGCAACCATTTGTACACAGCTCACCTCTCCGGGCGTAGTAACGGGAACAGGATCACATCCCGGATGCTCTGCGTGTTGGTTAGCAGCATGACGAGTCGATCGACACCGATGCCCAGGCCGCCGGCCGGTGGCATGCCGTGACGCAGGGCCCGTACGAAGTCCTCGTCCATCGTGGCCATGGACTCCTCCTCCGGCAGACCCGCCAGCTGCATGCGGAACGTCGCCTCTTGCATCACGGGGTCGTTGAGCTCGGTGTAGGCGTTGGCGATCTCCATGCCCTGGACGAACAGCTCAAACCGCTCCGCCACGGCCGGATTGGTTCCTTTGCGCTTGGTCAGCGGACAGAGCGACGCCGGATAATCGTAGACGAACAGGGGACCGGCCAGCTTGTCTTCGACGATTTCCTCGAAGACGTGGTTGACCACCACATCCGGATGCTTACCGGTAGCGGCAAAGCCGATCTCCTCGGCTCGGCGACGGACCGCGTCGGTGTCGTCCATCGGTACGCCGACGTGCTGGTGGAACAGCTCGGCGTAGGAGGCGCGTTGCCAGGGCGGCGTGAAGTCGATGGTGCGCTCGCCAAAGGGCAACTGCATTCCACCGCCCAGCGCCTGCACACAAGTGACGATCAGCCCTTCGGTCAGATCCATCATGCTGCGGTAATCGCCATACGCCTGGTACAGCTCGAGCATGGTGAATTCCGGATTGTGCCGGGGACTGATGCCTTCGTTGCGAAACACCCGGCCAATCTCGTAGACCTTCTCCATGCCGCCGACGAGCAAGCGCTTGAGCGGCAGCTCCAGCGCAATGCGCAGGTAGAGGTCGATATCCAGGGCGTTGTGGTGCGTGACGAAAGGCCGGGCCGCGGCGCCTCCGGCAATGGCGTGCAGCGTCGGCGTCTCGACCTCGCAATAGCCGCCGTCATCGAGGTAGCGGCGCATGGTACGGACGATCAGGATGCGCTTGCGGGCCCGGTCCAGCAGCTCGGGGTTGTAGGTCAGGTCGAGGTAGCGGTGCCGTAGGCGGAATTCGGTGTCCTGCATACCGCCCCATTTATCGGGGTGCGGCAACAGCGACTTGCCGAGGAAGTGCAGGCCATCCGCGAAGATGGTCAGCTCACCCATGCGGGTGCGACCCAGGGTGCCGTCGACGCCGAGGAGGTCGCCGAGATCGAGCAATTGCGCCAGGGCCCAGCCGGTTTCGCCGACTTGTTTCTGCCCGATCATGACCTGAACGCGGTCTGTCCAGTCCTTGATATCGACAAAGTAAAGCTTCCCCTGACCGCGCCGCTGGACGATGCGACCCGCCGCCCGCACCCGCGGCGGAGCGCCCTCGAGCGGTAGCGCCCGGATGGCAGCCAGAGGTTGATGCCCGTCAAAGCGCGCGCCCCACGGATCGAGGCCCAGCGCTTCGATTTTGCGCAGTTTCTCGGCACGGCTGGCTTCAGGGTTCTCAGGAGGTGCTGACACGGTAGTCCGGCCTTCAGTTCTGGAAGAAACGAGCGATGCGAGTGCATCCACGGTGAGAAGTGGATTCTAGTCGCTTGGCCGGATGTGTCAATTCCAGTGAGGAGTGAGCAGGCACTCAGTCCCCAGTCCTGATCCCGGCTCTTCCGTTTTTGGGTGCGTAGAACGGAATTCATTCCGTTCGGGGGCGTTGCAAACGGAATGAATTCCGTTCTACGTTCCAGACTCCGCACCTAAATACGGAAGAGCCCTAATCCCCGATCCCTGATCACTATTTCTGAAGCGGCTTCAGGTCGATCTTGCGGAAGAACACTTCGGCGCCTTCCGATTGGAACAGGAGCTTGCCCTTGGTATGGCTGGAGTTGGTGGCGGCGTTGACGGTGATACCGTTGAGAATATAGGTAAGCGTGTTGCCCTTGCAAATGCACTCGAGCGTGTTCCACTCCCCGACCGGTTTTTCGACATCTCGCCGGCCCCGGAAGCCCTTGACATCCTTCCACAGCGGATCGCGCCCAAACCAGTCGATCCGGCCCGTGGCGAACGGCTGAGGCGAGGCGCCCGGCTGGAAGTAATTTTCCTTGCGCTCTTTCGGAGCTTCCCCGGTGGGCTTCTGAACAGCGGTCACGGTCAGGCTCGGCCGATTCTTGCCCCCGACGAGGATGATGTCTCCGGTGCCACCCTCGATCATCTGGCACTCGATCGATTCCATCCAGACGCCGCCCGACGCCCCATCCTCGCCGACACAATGCAACAGGATGCCGCTGTCGCGCGCACTGTTCTCCCGGGGGGGCCAGGTTTTTTCACCCCATTTGAATTCCGTGATCAGGTGATAGTTATCGTACTCCTTTTCCGTGATCAGACCGCCGTAGACCTGGCCCGAGACACGGATCATGCCGTCCTGGACGGTGAACACCTTCAGGGGGTCGTTGTTCTTGCCGTAGGGTTTGTCGCCTTTTTTGAGAGCGGTCAAGTAGGTGTAGAAGTTGGTCAGGTCCTTGCCATTGAACAGGTGGATGACGCCGTCCTCCTTGGAATCGGCAGCCAGCTCTGGGGCGGGGAGTGCTACGAGCCAGGCGAAGATCACGATTGCCGAGCCGTAGCCGACGATGCGGTTCATCACGATGATCCTTTCTTCCAAACAGGAGACGAGTCGATCCCGGGGACAGCGCTTCACACTCAAGGTTGCGGCTCCACACCCAGCGCCCGTAATTGAGCCGTGAGAGCGTCCAGGCGGCGCTGCGCCAGTTCTTTCTGTTGGCGTTCCT
>JBGQLF010000135.1:0-11925 GCA_041499985.1 Gemmataceae bacterium | reverse complement strand
GCCGGATACTTCCTGAGACGCCTCCGTTGTCCCGGCTCACAGCGGGGAGGACGACCCGCTGCATCGGGTCGTCGTTCACCCTGCGCTGTGCTTCCGGCTTTGCCGTTCCCCGCTATCGGTTTCCTGCGTGAGCGCATACGCGTGCAGGTGTGGTATGAAACGCAGCGTGAGCCGGATTTTCTGCGGACCGTGGAGCTCCTGGCCCGGCGGGGGCGGATGGTGATCATGGCGGGGCGCCAGGCTCAACCGATCTTTCCCGTGGGACCGTTTTACGTCAAGGACTTGTCGCTGTTTGGCTTCGCCATTTTCAATGCGACACCGGAGGAGCAGCGCCGTTGCGCCGAGGACATCCAGCGCTGGCTGGCCGAGAAAAAACTGCACGTTGCGATCGGCCGCACGTTTGGGCTGGCCGAGGCCGCTGCCGCCCATCGGTTGCAGGAGGAGAATACGCTTCACAAAGCGGGCAGCTTGATGGGAAAGATCGTGGTGCTGCCGTGAGGCGAGGGTTTCACTGGACCGAGCGTGTATCACCCAGGCATCCCTACAGAACAAACCCGACGCGCCAGCGAGGTAGGAAAGCCTCCCTCGCTGGCGCGTCGGGTTTGTTTCGGAGGGTATCAACCTCTCTCGTTAGTTCTTATTTGGGATCGGCTGCGCCGGCTGGCTCAGATTCTCTATCGGTAACGCGATTTCTCCAGATTGAGCGCAAGCGACAGGAAGCCCGCCTTGATCCGGTGTTCCCTTCTACCGTAAAATGGTCACGACGCCCAACACAAGGAGACTGGCAAGATCATGGCTGCTCCCGCAACAACCGCAATCACCTGGCCATGGCCGGCTGACGTGCTGGCGTTCGCCGCCAAGCATCAAGTCCAGCCGTATCTGGATCCCCTTCTGGAAGTGCTCCGGCGGCTTTTCCCGGCGGCGATCCGACTCCAAGTATATTTGGAGGATGATCCGGAAATCCGGGACGACTGGCATATCATCTTTGATGTGCAAGTAAGGGGCTGGAACGTGCCCCAGGTTCGGGAAGCGCAAGCGGAGTGGCACGGCGAGTTGTTGCATCGTTGTCCTGGGCCTCTGGTCTGCATCTTTCGACTGTGTCTGGATGTGGTTCCCGGATGAACCCACACGACATTTTGGATGTGGCAGACACGTTGATCATGGGTCTCACAGAGGCCGAATGGCGCGCTGCGGTAAGTCGAGCCTATTACGCAACTTTTCACGTGGCCCGACAGCTCTTCCAGCAGTGCGGCTTCCAAGTACCCCATGCCGATCAGGCCCATGCCTATCTCTGGCTCCGGCTGGCGAATGCTGGACCTCTCGATGTTCGCAAGGCTGGCTTGGACTTGAATGACCTGCGCAGAAACCGCAATTGGGCTGACTACGATCTCCAGCGGCCGCTGTTTCATACGACTGCAATGGGCCATGTCCAGGCTGCCACCGACATTATTGAGATCTTGGACGCGGTTGCAGCGGAGCCAGGGGTTTGCACGCAACTTACCGAAGCCATCAAGAACTACGAACGCGACGTCTTGCGGGAAATAACCTGGCGCTCGTAGCACATCTCCAGATGACGGAACTGCAATGCCTCTCACGCGCGACGAACTCGGCGAACGCTACCTAGCCCAGCTGCCGTATACCCCGTACCCCGTGCAAGAAGAAGCGCTCCTGACCTGGTTCACGGCCGAGCAGGGCGCCCTGGTCTGCGCTCCCACCGGCACCGGCAAGACGCTCATCGCCCAGGCAGCGCTTTTCGAGGCCTTGCACACCAACACCGTCGCCTACTACACCACGCCGCTGATCGCGCTGACGGAACAGAAGTTTCACGAGATGCAGGCCTCCGCCGTTCGCTGGGGCTTTCGCGCCGACGAGGTCGGCCTGGTAACCGGCAATCGCCGCGTCAATCCGCAGGCGCGCGTGCTGGTCGTTGTCGCGGAGATCCTGCTCAATCGCCTTCTCAACCCGACGGCGTTCGACTTCGGCAACGTCTCCGCCGTGGTCATGGATGAATTCCACAGCTTCGCGGATCCCGAGCGCGGCATCGTCTGGGAGCTGTCGCTGAGCATGCTGCCGGCCCACGTCCGCCTGTTGTTGCTCTCGGCCACGGTGGGCAATGCGGCCGAGTTCGTAGCCTGGCTTCAGCGCTGCCATGGCCGCAAAGTCGAGCTGGTCGAGGGCAAGGACCGGCGGGTGCCGTTGAGTTATCACTGGATCCCCGACCAGTTCCTCGGCGAGCAGCTGGTGAGCATGGCTCAGGGCGATCCGCACAACCGGCGCACGCCGGCCCTGGTCTTCTGCTTCAACCGGGATGAATGCTGGAGCGTCGCCGAGCAGCTCAAGGGATTGCATCTGCTCGCGGAGGGACAACGGGCGCTTTTGAACAAGGAAGTGGATCGGCTGGACTGGACGCAGGGCGTGGGGCCGAAGATCGCCCAGATGCTGCGCCGCGGCGTCGGCGTGCATCACGCCGGCCTACTGCCGAAATACCGCCGGGTCGTCGAGGATCTGTTCACGCGCAAGCTCCTGGCCGTGGTGATCTGCACGGAAACTCTGGCCTCGGGTATCAATCTGCCAGCACGCTCGGTGGTGCTCAGCTCCCTGGTCAAGGGGCCCTTCGCCAAGGAGAAGCTGATCGAGGCCAGCACGGCGCATCAGATTTTCGGCCGTGCCGGCCGGCCACAGTTCGACGACCGTGGCTACGTGTTCGCGCTGGCGCACGAGGACGACGTCAAGATCTTGCGCTGGCGCGAGAAGTACGACGCCATTCCCGAGAAGAGCAAGGACCCGAACCTTCTCAAAGCGAAAAAAGCTCTGAAACGCAAGAAACCGAGCCGGCGCGAAACCGTACAATACTGGAGTGAAGGCCAGTTCAAACAACTACAGGCGGCTCCTTCCGGCAAGCTGTACAGCAAGGGGCCACTGCCGTGGCGGTTGCTCGCGTACCTGCTGAAGCTGTCGCCGGACGTGACGAAGGTTCGCAACGTCATTCGCAAACGCCTGATGGACGAGCCGGGGATCAAGGCCGGCGAGACCGCTCTCGAACGCATGCTGTTGACGCTGGCAGCGGGCGGTTTTGTGAAGCTGGAACCCGAGCCGCCGAAGCCCGTCGCCGATGGACAAGCCGAGGCGCCCCGAACCGACAAAGCCTCCGAACCCGCAGAGCCGTATCGGGCCATCCTGGCGACGCCGACGCCGGAGCTGGATAAGCTGCTGCTCTTTCGCAGTGTGCATCCGCTTTATGGAGCGTTCTTGATCAGCCACCTGGGAATCGCCGATCGCAATGAACGGCTCCAGGCGATGGAAAGCGTCCTCCAGTTACCGCGGCCCCTCTTGAAATACGTCCGGGTGCCGCGGCCCGATGACCTCCCACCGGGGCCATTGGCCACGACACGACTCGACGAAGAGCTGATTCGCCGTGGCCTGATGCTGGCTCCGGTGCCCAAGAATGCAGAGGAAGACGAGGAGGACGAATACGAGGATGAAGTGCGTCCCCCTACCTTGGCGGAGAAGCTGCTGCTGCTGTTTGAAGCAGCGTATCCCGACGTGTCGGACGTGTCCACGCAAGCGGTCTGGGCCGCGGGTGAACTGCTGCGTTTCGGTGGCAATTTCAACAAGTATGTCCAGACGCGCGACCTGACCAAGCAAGAGGGGATCGTCTTCCGTCACCTGCTGCGGCTGATTCTGCTGCTGGGTGAGTTTGCCCTGGTCTGCCCGCCGGACACGACCCTGAGCGACTGGCAGGCGGACTTGCGCGAGATCACCGATCAGCTCACGGCCAGTTGTCGCACGATCGATCCGACCAGCACCGACGAAGTCATCGAGCATGCGCATGCTGCCGACGTGATCGAAGGCGAAGCCGTGACACAACCGTGAGCGCGCGTTGGTATACTAACCCTGTAGAAGACAATAGATGGCGACATCCCTCTGAGGAGGACTGTGCGATGGCCATGATCTTTCCAGGAATGGATCCCTACCTCGAAGACCCCCAAATCTGGCCTGGGGTTCATAGCCGTTTGATCGTGTATCTCGCTGACTTCTTACAGCCTCTCCTCAAGCCGCGTTATATTGCGGCTCTGGAAGAACGCGTATTTGTGGAGGGCCCGAATCGAGAAATCATCCCGGATGTCTGGCTGAGACGAAATCGGTCCAACCAAGGCGGCCCGGGAGTTGCCTTGGCGAATGGCGATGCGCCCGTGCTGGTGCGCGTGCCGTCCTTGGATATTCATGAAACGTACGTGACCATCCTGGACCGCCAGTCCGGACAGCGTGTAGTCACGGTGATCGAAGTCGTCAGTCCGACCAACAAGTATTCGGGACCTGGGCGCGTATCGTATCTGGACAAGCAACGCGAAGTGCTGAGTAGTGAAACGCACCTGGTCGAGATCGACCTGCTGCGGACTGGGCCGCACGTGCTCGCGGTGGCGGAGTTCGCGGCCCGTGGCCAGGGAGCCTATGACTACCTCGTCAGCGTCAATCGGGCTCGGGGACTGCGCGATGAATATGCTTTGTATCCGCGTCGCCTTTCGGAGCGCTTGCCGCGCGTGCGCGTGCCGTTGGCCGGAGACGATCCGGATGTGATTCTGGACGTGCAGGCGGTGCTCGCGCAACTGCACGACGCGGGCAGCTACGACGACCGCATCGACTATGGCGCGCCGTGCCGACCCCCGCTTTCTCCGGAGGATCAGGCCTGGGCCAACGAGCGCGTCCAGGCAGCGCGACAGGGCAGCTGAACGGCTGCGGCGAGGCAACTTCCGTGGGTTTTCAGGAAGGTCCAGGATGTCGAAGGCGAACAGTAAGGCAGTAATTTGGGACGTCGATGGCACGCTCGTGGATACGGCGGAATTGCATTTCCAGGCCTGGTCCAAGCTGACCCAGGAGCTACACCAGCCGTTCACGCGTGCCGATTTCGCCGCCACCTTTGGACGGCGCAATCCTGAGATTATTCATCAGCTCTTTGGCAGCCAGTACACCGATCAGGAAGTGGCCGACCTGGGCTCTCGCAAGGAAGAGTTTTACCGCGCCGCCGCTCGGCAAGGCGTAGATTTATTGCCCGGTGTCAGGGCTCTGCTGGAAGGCTTGCACGCGGCTGGCTTCAAACAAGCAATCGGCTCCAGCGCTCCCAAGGGCAACCTGGATCTCATTCTCGCCCTGACGCGCACCGGGCCGTTTTTCGAGGCAATTGCCTCCCAAGAAGATACCCAGCGCGGCAAACCTGATCCGCAGGTGTTCCTGGTCGCCGCCGCCAAGCTCGGGATGCAGCCGGCTCATTGCCTGGTGCTGGAAGACGCGGTGGCTGGAGTGCAGGCGGCCAAAGCTGGCGGCATGAAATGCATTGCCGTGCGCTTTGTCGGGCACCATGCCGAGGATGCCCTCCGTCGCGCCGGCGCCGATCTGGTCGTTCACAGTCTGGAGGAGGTCTCGGTGCAAGCCGTGCGACAGCTGTTGCAGTGAGGGCCGGCGATGACCGAAGTGGCCAAGGGCGTCTGGCAGTTATCCGGCTTCCCGCCCAATGCCTTCAACGTCTACCTGGTCGGCGACGTCTTGATCGATACCGCCACGCGCTGGGCCCGGCGCCGCATCCTGCGCCAGCTGCACGGACGCATGTTGTCGCTGGTGGCGCTGACCCACTGTCACCCCGATCATCAGGGCACGGCCAAGGTGCTCTGCGAGAAGTTCCGCGTGCCACTGGCCTGTCACGGAGCGGATGTCGCGGCCATGGAAGGACGCCAGCCGATGATCCCGCAGCGACCTCGGCTGGATCGGTGGAGCCGGATCTTGTGCGGCCCACCCTACCGGGTCGAACGCGTGCTGCGCGAGGGGGATGAAGTCGCCGGCTTTCGCGTGGTTCACACGCCCGGCTATACACCCGGTCATGTCGTCTATTTTCGCGACGCCGATCGCGTTGCCATCGCTGGGGATCTGCTGGCCAACATCCATTTCCTCAAGGGCACCGTGGGCCTGCGCGAGCCGCCGACGGTGTTCTCCGCGGATCCCGCGCTGAACCGCCGTTCCGTGCAAACCCTGGTGCAGCTACGACCTGAAGTGGTGTGCTTCGGGCACGGGCCCCCACTCCACGACCGAGCGGTGCTCGAGGCATTCGCCGACAAACTTACTCTACGCTCGTAACGCCGGTTGTAACGATTTTTCGTGAAGCCCTGGAGCGGGGCGCGCTGACTATACGTCTAAGGTGACCGCCGGCGCAGGAGGCAAGACCAGGCCAGCGGCCGCGTAAGGTGCTGGGCGGTCTCGTCGAAGCGAAACTCCCGCAGTTGCACGAAGTCGAAGAGCCCACTCAGCTCCCCGCGCAGCTCTGCTTCGGCCACGACAGGAGGTCCGGGAGACTGGGCTTCGCGCGCGTTGCCCGTCAGGACCAGGCCAAGGCTTCCGGGATGCGTGATTCGCTCCAGCGTCCGTAAATAGCGTCCCACATCCACTCGGCGCACGACATGATAGCAGCCACGATCGAAGAAGAAGTCAAACGGTTCCCCCAGATCCGGTGGGTCCAACAGATCGATGGCCAACAAGCGCAAGCGAACGCCCCGTTGCCGTGCCTGTTCCTCCGCCCGCTGAATGGCCAAGGGGATTAGATCGACACCGGTGACGTCGAAGCCTTGCTGGGCTAGCCAGATCGCGTTCGTGCCCGTGCCGCAACCCAGGTCGATGGCCCGACAGGGCTGGATGCCTTGCTCGGCCAGTACCCGTACCAATTCCGAGGAAGGCCGGCCCGTGTCCCACGGCGTGTCCGCGCTGCGGTAGCGCTCGTTCCAGTGTTCGAACTCCGACATCGTTACCTACCCGGTTCAGGTTCCTGGATTCCTGCCGGAACTTACTCCGCTCCACGGTCGGTTGCAAACAAAATGCCGTCGCGTGTCTTGATTTTATAGAACACTATTGTTATAGTTCTATAGAACATGATAACATTCGCGCTCGATTCCAAGAGTGGTGTCCCGATTTACCGGCAGATCCAGGACCAGATCCGCTACGGCATTGCCTCGGGTCTGCTGCGGCCGGGGGAGCAGTTGCCGACCGTGCGGGCGCTTGCCGTGGAGCTGTCGGTGAATCCGAATACGGTCATCAAGGCGTATTCGGAGCTGGAGCGCGAAGGGATCCTGACGACGGAACAGGGAAGCGGAACATTTGTCGCCCCGCAGACGCCGGCGGTGCTCTCCGAGTCCCAACGGCGGGCCAAGCTGGAGAGTCTGTGCTCGGAGTTTCTGGCCCAGGCTGCACGCTATGGGTTTTCTTCCGCCCACGTAATGGCTGCCATCCAGGATCTCACCAAAAGGAGGGCATCGTCATGAACCTGACCGATGATCCCACATTGACGTTGCACGGCGGCTCCTCGATTCCGTGCCAAATTGCGGAGCAGATTCGGACCAGCATTCTTGCCGGCCAACTCGAGCCTGGCGAGCAATTGCCCACGGTTCGGAGAGTCGCGGTCGAGCTGGCGATCAATCCCAGCACCGTCAGCCAAGCCTATGCGGAGCTCGAGCGCGAGGGTTTCCTTACCAGTCAGGATGGCAGCGGCACCTTCGTGGCGTCGCCGGCGCCTCTGGTTGAGCCGCGCCAATTCGAGCTCGAGAGTTTGTGCGCGGGCTTCCTGCGCGACATCGCTAACCAAGGCTTCGCGGTCGCCGACGTGCTCCGCACCCTTCAGACATTCAGCCCCAGGAGGCAGTCGCCATGACCACGCGTGTCAATCCCGAAATCACACTGGCGAAGGAACACGCCGCTCGACAGAGCCAACGCTCGACGACGTTCCTGCTCAACCTGGTGATCGCCGGCCTGGTCCTGGGCGCCGCAGCGGCGGTGCAACTGGTGCGGGAGCAATTCGAGCTGTGGATGACCGTGCTGGCCGTTGTCCTCGCCTTGGGCGAATTGCTGTCTCTGCGGATCGCCCTGCAATGGGACCGGGCGGTGTTGTTACGCCTGGGTCGCTTTCACGGACTGAAGGGACCGGGCGTGTTCTTCCTGGTGCCGTTCATCGACCAGGTGGTGCGCTATGTGGATATGCGCGTTCGCGCCACCGAGTTCTACTCCGAGAGCACGCTCACCAAGGATACGGTGCCGGTGAATGTCGATGCCATTTGTTTCTGGCTGGTGTGGGATGCCCAGAAGGCGATACTGGAAGTGGAGAACTACTACCGTGCCATTGTCCTGTCGGCACAGACGGCGCTGCGCGACACGATCGGCACGCATACGCTGGCGGAGATGCTCACCCAGCGGGAGGCCTTGGGGAAGGTGCTACAAGAAACCCTCGACCGCAAGACCAACCCGTGGGGCATCACCGTGCAGTCGGTGGAGATCCGCGATGTGATTATCCCGCAAGGCTTGGAGGACGCCATGAGCAAGCAAGCGCAAGCGGAACGCGAACGGCAGGCGCGCATCATCCTGAGCACGGCGGAGATAGAGATCGCCTCCAAGTTTGTCGAGGCGGCCCGGCCGTACCAGAACAATCCTGTCGCGGTTCATCTACGGGCCATGAACATGCTCTACGAGGGGCTCAAGGAAAAGGGCTCGATGGTGATTGTGCCGTCGACTGCCTTGGAGAGCATGAACCTCGGCGCCATGGGCGGCCTCGCTTCCCTGGCCCAGAAGAAGGAGGAAGGATGAGAAAGAGCCTTCATCGGGCTGGGGTCAACGGATCGCCCTCGCTCCCTCGGCGCGTATCTGATAAAACCTAAGCGGTGGCTGGCCGAATCACTGCAAAGGCTCGAAAAGGGGAGTCAGGCGCATGCAGCCGCTCGTGGGTGTGATCATGGGCTCGCAGTCCGACTGGGAGACCATGACGCATGCCGTGCAGATCCTGGAAGCGCTGTGCGTCCCTTACGAGGTTCGGGTCGTTTCCGCTCATCGCACGCCGGATCTGCTCTTCGAATACGCCGCCTCCGCCGAAGAGCGTGGGCTGGAGGTCCTCATCGCCGGTGCCGGTGGGGCCGCTCATCTGCCGGGCATGACGGCAGCCAAGACGGTCCTTCCCGTGCTCGGCGTCCCGGTCGAATCCAAGACGCTCAAAGGAGTGGACTCGCTGTTGTCCATCGTGCAGATGCCGCCGGGAATCCCAGTAGGCACCTTGGCGATCGGCCAGGCGGGAGCCAAGAATGCCGCCCTCTTGGCAACCGCAATCCTGGCGAACAAGTACCCGCAGTTCCGCGAGGCGCTACGGCGCTACCGAGAGGAGCAGACGCAGAAGGTCCTCGCGCACCCCGATCCGCGGGAGGCACCATGACGGTGGGCGTGCTGGGCGGTGGTCAGCTCGGTCGCATGATGGCGCTGGCCGGCTATCCCCTGGGACTGCGCTTTCGTTTTCTGGACACCTCACCGGAAGCCCCGGCCGGGCAGTTGGCGAAGTTAATGGTAGGAGCCTACGACGACCGCGAAGTGCTCGAGCGTTTCGCTCCGGGTCTGGAACTGCTGACGTACGAGTTCGAAAATGTGCCCGTGGCGTCGGCGCGGTTCTTGGCCCAGCGCCTGCCGGTCTACCCACCTCCGGAAGCCCTGGAAGCCGCCCAGGACCGACTCGTCGAGAAGACGTTCTTCCAGAATCTCGGCATACCCACTCCTCCCTTCGCTGCCATCGATAACCGGGCGGATCTGGAGAAGGCGCTCGCACAACCTGGCTCACCCGCGGTGCTCAAGACGCGGCGGTTCGGCTACGACGGCAAGGGACAGTTCGTCGTGCGCGAGCGTGCCGAAGCGGAGCGGGCCTGGGAGGCACTCGGGGAAGGCGCGCTCATCTGGGAAGGCTTCGTTCCCTTCGAGCGCGAGCTGTCGATCGTGGCGGTGCGCAATCGCCAGGGAGAGACTGCCTTTTATCCCCTGGTTGAAAACTACCATCAGCAGGGAATGTTGCGTCTGTCGCTGGCGCCGGCTCGACATCGGCCGCCCGCACTCCAAGCCGAGGCCGAGGACTATGCCCGCCGCGTCCTGGAAGCATTGCACTACGTCGGGGTGCTGGCCATCGAGTTTTTCCAGCACGAAGGTCGCTTGTTGGCCAACGAGATGGCCCCCCGCGTGCACAATTCAGGGCACTGGACCATCGAAGGTGCCGAGATCAGTCAGTTCGAGAACCATCTCCGCGCTGTGCTGGGGCTGCCCCTGGGATCCACGGCCGCGGTCGGCTTCTCCGCCATGCTGAACCTGATTGGTACCACGCCGCCGGCGGGAAGCCTTCTCGCAGTACCCGGAACGCATCTCCATCTTTACGGCAAAGTTGCTGCTCCCAATCGCAAGCTGGGGCACGTGACCGTCTGTGCTGCCGATCCCGAGATGCTCCGCGCCCGGCTCGGACAACTCCAGCAGGTAGTCCGTAATCAGTAGCCCGTAGTCAGTAGCAAAGAGTTGGTGTATTCTTGCTACGGACCACGGACTACTGACTACTGACTCATGAAAGAAGAGATTATGCCTTCCCAAGGGAAATTCCGCAGCCGCTTGACCACTGAGGGAATGAGCCGAGCCCCGAACCGGGCGATGTTGCGGGCCGTCGGCTTTCTCGACAATGACTTTACCCGGCCGATGATCGGTGTGGCTTCGCTCTACAGCGATATCACGCCGTGCAATGCCCATCTCGACCGCATTGCCCGCAAGGGTTACGAAGGGATCCGCGCCGCAGGGGGCGTGCCGCAAATCTTTGGCGCCCCGACGGCCTCCGACGGCATCATGATGGGCCATCAGGGCATGCGCTACAGTCTGGTCTCGCGCGAGGTCATCGCCGATTGCCTTGAGATCGTGGCCGGGGGCATGAATCATGACGGCCTTTTGGCCGTCGGCGGCTGCGACAAGAACATGCCCGGCTGCGTCATGGCCATGGCCCGCCTCAACATCCCGAGCATCTTCGTTTATGGCGGCAGCATCTTGCCCGGCACCGGCGCCGACGGCGGCGACATCGACATCGTCTCGATCTTCGAAGCGGTCGGGCAGTTCCAGGCCGGCAAGCTGGACGAAGCGGGCGTTCACCACGTCGAGTGCGAAGCTTGCCCCGGAGCGGGGTCCTGCGGCGGCATGTATACCGCCAACACCATGAGCTCCGCCATTGAGGCCCTGGGGATGTCCTTGCCGTATGACGCCAGCAACCCGGCCGTGTCTTCCGCCAAGGAACGCGAAACTTTCGTCGCGGGGCAGGCCCTGGTTCGACTGATCGAGAAGAACGTTCGGCCGCGCGATGTGATTACGCGGAAATCGCTGGAGAACGCTTACACCTTCGTGCTGGCCCTGGGCGGATCGACCAACGCGGTGTTGCACCTGATGGCCATCGCTCGCGAGGCCGAGGTCGAATGGACGTTGGCGGACTTCGACCGGATCGGTGCCAAGGTGCCGCACCTTGCCGATCTCAAACCGGGCGGGCGCTATGTCATGAACGACCTGCACCGAGTGGGCGGCACTCCCGCGGTGCTCCGGGCACTGCTGGACGCGGGAATGTTGCACGGGGAATGCCTCACCTGCACGGGGGCGACACTGGCCGACAACTTGCAGAAGGTGCCGAGCATCTACAAGCGGCGCCAGAGTGTGGTCAAGCCCTTGGACCAGCCGATGCATTCTTCGGGGCATATCGTGATTTTGCACGGCAACCTGGCCCCGGAAGGGGCAGTGGCCAAGGTGGCGGGGCTGAAACAGCGCCGCATCACCGGACCGGCGCGCGTGTTCGACGGTGAGGAAGCGTGCTTCGAGGCCATTCAACGGCGTGCCATCAAGGCCGGCGACGTGGTCGTCATCCGCGGCGAGGGACCGGTGGGTGGCCCTGGTATGCGCGAAATGCTGTCCGTGACGGCCGCGTTGGTTGGGCAGGGCTTAGGTGAGAGTATTGGCCTTATCACAGATGGCCGCTTCTCGGGCGGTACGCATGGCCTGATGGTGGGACACGTTGCGCCGGAAGCGTGGGTGGGCGGACCGATCGCGCTGGTGAAGGAAGGCGAGCGCGTCACTATC
>JBGQLF010000134.1:0-11948 GCA_041499985.1 Gemmataceae bacterium | reverse complement strand
CGATTCTACCCCTCCTCTGTCTCCTGTCTTCTGTCCTCTGTTCTCTGTTTCTGGGTCAGCTGGCTCAAACTGGTCAGCAGGCTGGGCATATCGAACGGCTTATAGCAAACCGCGTCCGCCCCTTCGGCCAACACTTTTTGAATCAGCTGGTCCATCTCCTGACGCAGACCGGTGATCAGGATGGTGCGGGCCTGGGGGTTCGCTTGCCGGACCATGCGAAACACCTGGCTGCCATCCCCCGCGGGCAGCTTCATATCGATCAGGACGACGTGGAACTGGGTATCCTTCAAATGATTCGCCGTTTCGCGCTCATCATGCGCCAGGCAGACCCGGTAGCCACGCTCGCGCAGCAAATCCCAGAGCGTCGCGCACAGATCGTGATCATCATCCACGACCAGGACGAGCGGCTGACCCAACACTTCATCCACCAGCGGCAGCAGCTTGGCAACCTCGACCGGTTTGGGGAGGACCTGCCAGGCCCCCGCGGCGAGCGCCGCCGCCGCGGTATCACTGCTGGCGTAGGCGGTGACGATGATCGCCACGGTGCCGGCCCGCAGCTGCTTGATCGCGCGGTACAGCGCCAATCCATCCATGCCGGGCATCTTCAAGTCCAACAACGCGACATCGTACCCCTGGCGCCGGACCAGTTCCAGGGCGGTGGGTCCGTCGTGGGCGGTATCGACGTGATAGCCCAGGTCGGTGAGGATATCCGACAGGTTCCGGCAGGTGTCGATGTCATCATCCACCACGAGGATCGACGAACGGGTTGCGGTCATGACTGGCATCCCTCCTGGGTGGGAGCCGCTAGCAGGCGCACGGTGAACGTGCTGCCCCGTCCCAGCTCACTCTGCACCCGCAAGCTTCCCTTATGTTTATCGAGGATAGCCCGCGCGAGAGCCAATCCCAGCCCCAGGCCGCGCGCCTTGGTCGAATACAGCGGTTCCATGATGCGGTCCAGATTCTCCGGTGAGATGCCCACGCCGGTATCGGCCACGGCCACCTCGACATGGCCCTCGACCGGGTACCCGCGGATCGACAGCGTACCCCCTTCCGGCATGGCCTCGCGGCCGTTTCGAATCAAGTTGCCGAAGACAATCCGCAGCTGATCCGGATCGCCCAGCACCGCGGGTAAGGAATCTGGGCAGTCCAGCGCCACGAGGACCGTCTCGGGCACGGGGTTGATCTCCAAGGCTTCCCGCATACATTGCAGGACCGCAAACGGGCGCAGATTGGGCACCGGCATCTTGGCGAAATTCGACAGGGCGGTGATCACGCCATCAGCCCGGATCACATGGCGCTCGATGCGCTGGAGGTGCTCGGCGGTCTTCTGGGGCGTGGGATTGCGGGAATTGAGCAGATAATACACGGAGGTCTTGACCACGTTCAGGGGATTGCGGAGTTCATGCGCGACCCCGGCGGCCACCTGGCCAATGGCGGCCAGCCGTTCGTTGCGCTGCTGGCGGGCGAGGTATTCCGTCTGGTAGGCATCTTCAATGATGGCCAGATCCAGATCTAAGAGTGTGTTGAGCGAACGGCGGATAGCGATGACGGTGTGCAGATCCCCTTGCCAGGTATCCTCCAGAGCCAGCATGAGTCCCCGGCGAAGGCGCGACAGCGCGACATTGGTATAGACCTGATCCAGGCCGATTTCGACATGGCGCCAGCCAACGCGCCAGCGCCGGGCCACGTAATCCTGATCATAAGGGCCACTGAGCAGGTCCCGCACCCAGCGCACCAAGGTTGTCTTGAGGCGCTCGATCTGCGGCGGGCCGCCGGTGATCACCCGACGGGCATCGGGATGGCGGTCGATCTCGGCGTAGAAATCGTCCACCAGCGGTTGCAGGTAGGGCTCGAGTAAGGCCGCCACAGACTGGACCCGCTGCGTGTCTTCCGGGACCCAGCCGACATAGGCCTGGAGCTCCTGGTAACGTCGATACAGCTCCTGGGGGTTCATGGACGCCTTCTCTCGTCGCCTACCAACAGAAGAGCCCACCGACTCGACCCGTCGATCGAGCAGGCTCCCCCAACTCCGGATGGAATCAACCACTCGGAACCATGCGGTCGGTCCGCTTATCCTAGCAGTTGCTCAGGATGTCAGCGCTGCTGAGGACTGCGCTGGCAGCGCGGCTGCCGTGCCGGGAAGAGTTGCTCTGACCGTGAGCACTGGACAGCTGGCTTTCCGAAGTACCTGTTCCGCAACACTGCCCATCAGCAGCCGCACGAGTCCGGTTCGTCCATGGGTGCCGAGCACGATCAGGTCGCTCTTGGTCTCCTGGGCCACCCGGAGGATTTCGGTGACAATTTCGCCCTCTTCCAGGCGGTACTCCACGTGTACGGTGGAGTCCGGCGGCTGGAGCTGGCGCAGGTTGTTCCGCAATTCTTCGTAATAGTCGTCCCCCTGTTGCCAGGATGCCAACTCGCCATAGACGATAGGCGACAGGACATAGACGACAAGGAGACGCGCTCCGTGATCGCGGGCCAAGGAGCAGGCGAGCTCGAAAGCCACTCGTGAACGCTCCGAGAAATCCGTGGGGTGAAGGATCGTTTGCAGGCGTAACATAGCATGCTCCTTAGAATCGTGAATGGTCCAAAACACACCTCTCATTGGTAAATGGGGCGATGTACCAGCACCGGCAGGGAAGCGCCGCGGAGAACCTTGTCGGCGACGCTGCCCAGCAGCAAGCGGGATAGACCTCGTCGGCCATGGGTCTCCAAGGCGATGAGATCGTGAGAGGAGGCCATCGCTTCCTGGAGAATCGCGACCGCAGGTTGTTGTTCCACCGCGACCCGGGTCTGGACGTGGAGCGCTCGTCCCCGCAGGCGCACCGCAACCCGCTCGAGATAATCCTGAGCCTCCTTGCAGAGCTGTACGTGAATCGTTTCAACTCGCTTGAGGAACGATTGGGCCAACTGGGCTGCACTGGTACCCTCGAGCTGATCCTCGATCGGTACGACTGGTTTGATGATCCGGAGCAAGGTGTAATCCGCTCCCATTAAATTGCCCAAAGCCAGCGCAGGCTCGAGCATCTGTTCGGCGAGTGGCGATCCGTCCAGCGGCAACAGCACGTGTTTCAGCGGCGGTTCACTGGCGAAATCGGGCGCGGCGTCCTGAGGCCGCACCAGCAGGAGGGGCATCGACAGTTCCCGCACGAGGGCATCGGCGACGCTGCCGAGCCACAAGCGGCCGAGGGGGCCACGCCCATGGGTAGTCATCACGACCAGGTCCACGCCCGTGCTTGCCGCTGCCGCACGGATCGTGGCGGCGATTTCTCCTTCGAGGAGAACGGTTCGCACGGGTACCGAGGTAACGCTCGCCAGTCGTTGGGCGATGCTATCCAGATAGGCTTGGCCGTGCCTCTTGAGGTGCAGGTCGAGCGAAGCATCCAAGACAAGGGAGCCGTCGGAATAGGCAGCCGCCAGGGGTGTATGGACATGTACCAGCTGGAGGGTCGCTCCTGCCCGGCGCGCGATACTAAGCGCCAGCGGCAACGCCTGTTCCCCAAACCCCGAGCCGTCCAGTGGCACGAGAAGCGAACGATACATGGATACTCTCCCTGAACCCAAGGAAGCAGTGACTGGCGTCGTGAGAAGCAAAGCGCATGCCCAGATCGACGAAACGTTGAGAAGGATCGCAGCGATGGGCGGATCCCGATGTCGGCACGCCCTTTTCGGCTCGGTCTACCGTGATTCCACCTGGCCGTGCGAAGGGGAACGAATGCTGTTGGACACTCCGCTCCGCAGGGCCGAGCCGGTCCGAGTAGGCCGTTCCCGCTCAGTTCCTGTGCGGAAACGGCTCGACAAGTCTTTTTCCCCCCTTCTCATTCCTCGGCATCGTGCCGCTTCCTGGTGTCGAGCGCGGATCAACCGTTCCTCGCAGCCGCAGCAGTGCACCGAGTTGGTCGCGCTGGCGGATCGGCTCGCGCCCTACCGCAGATGCCGTTGCCAGCTGCGCACCGAGATCCACGTCCACGGGTCGTGTTCCGAGCATCCTGTGTGCGCACGCGAAACGAGCCGCCGGCAAGCTGGGACGTAATACGCCGATGGGATCCTGAATCCTCGGCCCTAGTGCGGGATGGATCGCGACACTGGACAAATCAGGGACTTGCCTTCGTTGTTACGGCGAGAACCGCAAGCTAATAGCATTCTTCGAAGTCCGACAAAAACTCGATCGCCTCAGGCCAAGCGGAGTACGTTGAGCACGTGGTGCCCGGAGTTCCAGATGTCGTCCAGAAAATCGTCGATCGCCCCGCCGGTGACCCGGACAACGCACACGGACCGGTCGTTCTGCTGCGATGAAATCAAGCCGACCACGCGCACCCCCCGCCGTCCAGCAAGCTGGGCCACCAGCCCGAATAGATCCTCGCTCTTGGACACATCGAACGTGATCCGCACCCCACCCGGCGGTGACTCGAACAGCCCCACAAACGCCCGGAAGATGTCCGATTCGGTGATCAGCCCGACCAGCGCTCCCTTCTGGACCACCGGCAGCGCGCCAATCTTGTTGTCTCGCATCAGCTGGGCAGCCTGCTCGATCGGCGCGTCCGGCGTGGTGGTGACCAGATGGCGGTTCATGATCTCGGCGACTGTGACGCGGCTCTGGGGTGTGTCCGGGGCCGTGATGCTGAACGGATTCAGGTGGGGAGGGAAGGCGCGGAAGAGGTCGGTGGCCGAGACGATGCCGACCAAGCGGGGGCCGTCCGCGTGCCGCTCGACGACGGGCAGCCGGCGGATGCGTTTGGCGGCCATCAGGGCCGCGGCGTCGGTGATCGACGTGCCCGGCTCGACCGTCACCACGTCCCGGGTCATCCACATGCTCACAATCATGCGTTTCTCGCCTCCCTTGCTGGATGAATTGACCGGGCACGTGGATCCTCACATTGCGGTACTGGGATTACTCCTTCCGCATGAGCTAGCGGCTGAGCCGAGCGTCTCAGTTTCTGTCCCAAGCCCAAGGCGAGATTCTTGTAGAGGACCACGCCGATATCCGGCCGCTGGCGAACCAATTCGGCCAGGTCTTGATGGCTCAGGACGGCGGCCTCCACGGGCGTATACGCCGTGGCTGTCGCGGAGTGGCTCAAGCCGGTGAGCAGGGAGATTTCGCCCAGGCACTCGCCCGCACCAACCTTGTCCACTGGGACCACGGCACGCGACCGGGAAATGGAAGCCTCGCCGCCGAGCAGGACATACATCTCCTTGTCGGCGGTCCCCTCGTGGAAAATCACCTGACCGGGATCAAAAGCTCTCACCGTGCACACGCCAGCCAGGCGGTTGATCTGTTCCTCGTTCAAACCCAAGAACAGAGGCACTTCTTGCACAGCCTGAGCGATCCGGGGTAGAACACTGCGGCTGGCAAAGCCGCGTAGGACGATGTCGGCCACCGCCTGCGCTTGCGGGCTGAGGGTAAGGACCCCCAGATCGAGCGGCGTGAGCAGCCGTACCATGCGGACGACATCGAGGCGTTCCACGTCGTGAAACACCAAGGCGGGCACGTATGCCGCCGGCAAGAAACTCAGCTCGAGCAGGGTGCGCTGCATGCGCGGGGCGTGAGCGCTGACGTCGATTTCGAGATAACACATCTTCCACTGGGTCCGACAGAGGTGGACCAACTCGCCGAGCAAGAAGCGAATCACGTGATCGTGAAGCGAGATCAGCTCAAAGATGCGGACGACCTTCTCCAGGTGATCGAGCGTGAACCCGATGGCGCCGACAACGCGCCCGTGATCGCGTGCCAACAAGTAGGTCGAGTGCCGTGCCTGAAGCCGGAAGAAGCCGTAGTGCAGCCGGACCGGCCCGAACACTTCCCGCTTCCTTACCCGGCCACGCTCGATACGCAGCAACGGGGCATACCCTTCGGTGGTCAGCTCCTCGATCTGAAAGTCGTGGCCGTGTGGATAGGGTGCGGATTCCTCATCGACGATGGCGTCGAGCGGCAAGCGACAGTTCTCCATGGCCAGATGAGCGAGCCCATAGACCTCGGGGATAATCCGGGGATGATTATTCCGCAGCTCCAACGCACTACCGAAATGGCGTACCAGCAGGGCGAGGCTCTCACGCTGGCGCAGCAGCATCTTGAGCGGCATGAAGCCCACGACCGAAAACTGTTGCGCCTCGGCAATCTTCAGCGTGTAGGGATGAGCGACCCGGGCATCGATTAGGCCCACGTGCAGCCGATTCTGGACTCGGTTCAGCCGCTCGGCCATTAATTGCTTGCCGACGCCCAGATGACGGGCGTCGGGGTGGACGGCCAGGCGCCCGAACTCCCCCACGAGATCCGAATAGGCACCGACTTCGAGGATCACCGACGCGGTGCCCACCACTTTGTCCGCCGCGCTGTCCTCCGCGACCAGCAGAAGCGTATCGTCGGAATAGATCATCTTGGTCAGCAACTGCACGTCGTAGAACTGGGGGCAGGGGTAGTCGGTGCCGTAACAGGCCAAGAAGATTTCACGAATGTCCGGTGCATCCCGTCCACTCGCTTCACGGATCCTGATCATGGCGACCTCTGGTGAGGACGAGATGCTCGGTGCCGTCCTCGTCCTGTCCCTCAGCGTTTGGTCGGGTGTGAAGATTATCCAACTTTGAATCCATTCCCGACCTGCCGGCCAGCGATGCCAACCAGCGCATGAAAATAGGCTGCTCCAACCCCAAGAGCCTGCTCGTCAAAGTCGAACTTGCTAGAATGAGCCGGGTAGCTCTCCCGTCCCGCGACTTGGGCGCCAAAACGGACGTAGCATCCCGGCACCCTCTCCAGGTAATAGCTGAAATCCTCACCGCCCATATTGGCTGTCATCATGGGCACAACGTTCGCTTTTCCGATCACCTCGGTGGCCGCCTGGCGGGCCAGAGGGATGGCCTCCGGGCTGTTGATGACGGCCGGCGTGCCTTCCACGATCTCGACGGTGAGCGCCACACCGTGCAGTTTGCCCACGGCTTCCCCAATCCGCCGCAATGAGGCTTTCAGATGGGCACGCACATCGGGATCCTGGGCCCGGATGGTCCCCTCCAGCAGGGCACGAGCCGCAATAACGTTGGCGGCCGTACCCGCATCGAAGCGGCCGACGGTCACGACCGACGGATGGGCGGGATTGATCTCGCGCGAGACGATCGTTTGCAGCGCCATCACCAGGAGGCTCCCCACCACGACCGCGTCGGTACTTTCATGCGGCCGAGCTGCATGGCCTCCCTGACCCATGATGGTGATGCGAAAGGTGTCGGCCGATGCATTCACGGTGCCTTCGCTGATGGCGATGGTGCCGCTCGGGTAGTGCCGATCGAGATGACCGCCAAAAATCAGAGTGACATTGTCGAGGGCCCCGGCCTCGATCATGGCTTGCGCCCCGGCTCCGACCTCTTCGGCGGGCTGGAAGATGAGTCGGACAGGAGCCGGCAGAGCGGTCTCCCGGACCAGCAATGCCGCCGCTCCCAAGACCATGCTGGTATGGCCGTCATGACCGCAGGCGTGCATGACACCATCCTGGAGGGAGCGGAACTCCAGGTTGGTTTCTTCGTGAATCGGCAGTGCATCCAGATCGGCCCGCAAAGCCACGGCGGGCACTCCCGATCGGCCGGGGATCTGCGCGATGATCCCGGTGTGGCCGGCAATGCGCTGAAACGGGATCCCCAGTCGCTCCAGCACCGTGCCAACCTGGGCTGTGGTCCGGGTCTCCTGCCAGCTCAACTCCGGGTATTGGTGTAGATCGCGGCGGATGGCGATCATCTCTTCCAATACGGACCGATCAATAAAGGGCTTCACTGTTCAGGCCTCTCGGCGGCGTACCCCGGCACAAGGAAGGTCCGGCCACACGGTTCTTCTTGCCGTCGCGTGTGCCGGGGCCGTGCGTTTACTCGTACACAGGGCGGTGCACCAGAACCGGTACGGATGCACCGCGCAGGACCTTGTCGGCGACACTGCCCAGCAACAGGCGGGCCAGGCCACGGCGGCCGTGCGTCTCCAGGGCCACTACATCGATCGCGGGAGCTACGGCCTGGTGCAGGATGGCGACCGCCGGTTGCTGCTCCACAGCGACCCGGGTCTGGACACGCAACGACCGAGCGCGCAGGCGCTCGGCCACGCGCTCGAGATAGTCTGTCGCCTCTTGGTGCAGCTGCTGCTGCACTTTCTCGACGCTCAGGCTCAGCGAATAGACCTCGGGAGCGACGGCGACGCCTACCGGCGAATAGTCAACCAGGAGAATGGGCTTGATAACGCGCAGTAGCGTGTAATCCGCGTCCATTAAGCTGCCCAGGGCCACCGCCGGCTCGAGCATTTGTTCGGCCAGCACCGTTCCGTCCAGCGGCAAGAGCACATGCTGGAGCACCACTTCTTTAGCGAAATCGGCCGCAGCTTCACCGGGCCGCACGAACAGCAAAGGCATCGACAGTTCCCGCACCAGGATATCGGCGACGCTGCCCAGCCAGAAGCGCCCCAGAGGCCCCCGTCCATGCGTGGTCATCACGACCAGATCGACGCCAGTGCTTTCGGCCGTGGCACGAAGCGTGGCCCCGATCTCTCCCTCCAGGAGCACGCTTCGCACGGGCACAGAGGAAACACTTGCCAGACGTTTCACGATGCCGTCGAGGTAATCCTGCTGGTGCCTCTTGAGGTGAAGGTCCAGCGAATCATCAAAGACCACGGGGCTGTCCGCATAGACGGCCGGCAGCGGGGAATGAACGTGCACCAGTTCCAGGGTTGCACCCGCCCGGCAGGCGATGGTGAGCGCCAGCGGTAACGCCTGTTCCCCAAAACCCGAGCCGTCCAGCGGGACCAGAACGGAACGATACATGGGTGTTCCCCACGAAGACAAGTGACCAGAAACCGCTCTTGGAGTAAGCAAACCGCGTGCCCACACCAGCGGAGCCTGCCAAAAACCTCAGCCACCACATGCAACCGCGCCGGGCTCACGCTTCCCGGTCGTCCTTGGTTGGCCAGATTACGCCACAGCACCTCGAAAAGGGACCGCGGTGGATGGCGCGATCCGGTGGAGGAGCGGCGGGCAGAACCGCACAGCGAGTGAGCGGAAACGGGGCGGCCGGCAGTCTGGGCACACCCCGTTTTGGCCTAGGGTTTCGCGTGCGGACCAAGGCACCGCTTCGGCACGGGGCTTGCTTAACCACTCCGCAACGCCGCCAAGAGTGGGGGTTACCCATCGAAGGATGGGTTCTCATCCTGGTGGATGAGTGATCCATACCAGTAGGCGGCGGTGTCTTTAGAGAGCACTGCCATGCCCGATACAGCCGTTCCGCTCCACAAGATTCTCGTCGCCATGGACTTCTCCAAGCACGCGGCCGCGGCCCTGCGGCGGGCGGTGGATCTGGCGGAGCAAACCCAGGGCGAAGTCACCCTGGTTCACATCCTCGAGCACGTCGCCGCAGCAGTCGAGGGGACCTCGTTCGAGGCTCACTGGCGGCTGCCACCGGCAGCGCTTCACCAAGCGGAACACCAACTGCGGCGACAGGCTGAGGAGCGTCTCGCGGAGGTAATCGCGCCTTACCGGGGCAGCCGCTGCCAGCTGCATACAGAGGTCCGGGCGGGTGTTCCCTTCGTGGAGATCATTCGCTCCGTCGAGAAGAATGGTGTTGACCTGGTGATGACGGGCACGCGCGGCTTATCCGGGTTCCAGCGCTTCCTGGTGGGCAGCACCGCGGAACGTTTGGTGCGCAAGTGCCCTTGCCCGGTGTGGATCGTGAAATTCGGGTCTGATGGCCCCCTGCGTTCGATCCTGGTGCCCGTAGATTTTTCGGAAGCCAGTGGGAAGAGTCTGGAGCTGGGCAGCCTCCTTGCACGCCTCTCCGGCTGCCCGCTCCATGTCGTGCACGTGATCGCATCCACCGACCCGGTCGTGCAGGTGCCCGAAGATAAGGCCCGGATGGACATCCGGGTTCAGCGCCGGGAGATCCGCGTGGCCGCCGCCAAGCACTTGAACGCTTTCGTCCGCACGTGCGTCCCTCCGGAAATCGCGGTGCAGGAACGGCTCGTCGTGGGGAGTCCCTGGCAGAAGATCGCCTTCCTGGCCCGGCGCGTCGATGCCGACCTGATCATCATGGGCAGCGTCGGCCGCACTGGCATCGTTGGCTTCCTTATCGGCAACACCGCGGAGAAGGTCCTTCGGCAGTGCAACTGCTCGCTGTTGACCGTGAAACCGGATGGGTTCGTTTCCCCGATCCAGCCAGAGCCATAAGGTCTTGACCGTGAGGGATTGCGGGTTCTCGGGCGTTCTTCGACGCTAGAGTCGACCGGCTCACCCTTCCTGTGCCAATCCGCACACCAGCGCGCGGATTGGGCCCGTCGATCGGCCAGCGGCTCTTTGATTTTCTGCGAAATCGGCACATTTTCTCTAATGGTACGAGGTTTGCCTTCCACCAGGCAGCTTGCTGTCCCCTGATGCAGGCCGCGTGGCGTGAATGGTTTGCAAGGGGCCGGCGCCGCTGGCGGGAGCCTGCCAGTGAGTTTCCAGTCAAGGAGGGTGACCCATGTTGGTTCTGAGCCGCAAGGTAGGCGAGCGCGTGCTGATCGCAGACGGTATCGTCGTTCAGGTGCTGGAGGTGAGCGGCCAGCGCATCCGCCTCGGGGTTGAAGCACCGCCCGAAGTGAGCATCTGGCGGGAAGAACTGTGCGGATTCTCGGAACCGACATCGGCTTGTCAAGGCCCGATCCGAAAGTCCCGGTGACGCACTCCATTCGCTCGCCCGTTGGCAAAGGGCGAGGAGAGCTTACCTGTAGAGGCGCTCCGATTGCCAATCCAAACCGGGAGGGACCGGCCATGACAGAGGGTTTTGTTGACAACCACACCGCTCCCCGAGCCACTTGCCCCGAGTGCTACTCCCTTTTACAGCCGATCAAGCTGGTTGACCATTCGAATGAGCCGGACCGCGAGTTGGAGTACGCCGCGGGCGACGCCCAACGGAGATGGTTCCTGGGCCAGTTTCCCATCGCGGGCAAGGTCCGGGCCAGGATGTGTCCTTCCTGCGGGCGGATCGTGTTGCCTGCGGAACCACGCGACTGGGAGTTGGGTCGATCCACGGCGAACCCCCCAGACGAGTCCTGTACGTAGCCTCATCGTGAGGCTGCTGGAGGAAGATGTCATGATCGTCACAACCGGGAATGATGTCCCCGGCCATCACATTAGCCAATTCTTGGGGGTGGTGCGTGGCGTGGTCGTGCGTTCCCCCGGCATCAAGCAGGGCATCCTGGGTGGCTTCAAGCAGTTCATCGGCGGCAACATCGAGTCGTATGCCCAGGTATGCGAGGCGGCCCGGCAACAGGCCTTCGAGCGGATGGTGCAACACGCCGAGGAGCTGCGGGCGGATGCGATTATCGGCATGCGTTATGACGCGACGGAGTTCGCTCAGGCCGCGACGGAGGTCTTGGCCTACGGGACGGCGGTCAAGCTCTCCCGAGGATAGTCGGAGGAGGGGGTTCTCCGCTAACACCGCCCTGGGCGATGCGCTTTTGCCGCGTCTTTGTGACTTTATCCAGCAGGGCTCCTGTCCAGAGCCTCCGCCGGTATAGGAGCGGGGCGTAGACCACTCCCAGAAACACGAGTGGCAGATGCTGCACGCCTTCATTGGCTACCTCGATCGGCACCTGGGCGAGGAGATCGAATGCATCACGGTCCATTACCGGTGAGGGTGAACGTCGGTCATGTACAGTAAAGGCAACTCGAAAAGACTCGGGAGTCGGTCATGAACGTGAACGTGGAATCGGTGCTCGCTGGTCTCGCGCTCGTGAGCGCGATTACCTCTGCAAAATGGGCGATGGACTTGGGCTTCTCCCAATTCCGACAAGTGCTCTGGGGCATATAGCCGGCCTATTCGCCGGCCCGCTGGTGTTGCTGATTCTGTATGTCTGCCTCCTGCGTGTGGCGCCGGACCCTGCAAAGCGGTGGTTCTAGGGAAGGGGAAATCACTGTGCGGCCAGGCGCTGAAACTCTCGACTGTTGAAGGAGGTG
>JBGQLF010000133.1:0-11966 GCA_041499985.1 Gemmataceae bacterium | reverse complement strand
ATGCCGAGTTCTCATGGCGCGGGACACTCAGGACATAGTAGCTCCGGACATCACTCCGGGGGACACCGGTAGCAGGACTGAGGAGGGACGATGGAAGAGTGATTCGGATCGCTCCTTCCTCCATTTCTTACCCTTCCTCCTCTTCACGTAGCCGCGCCAGGATGCTGTAGTCCTCCAAGGTCGTGGTGTCGCCGGTCGTCTGCCGGCCACTCGCGATATCGCGCAGCAATCGCCGCATGATCTTGCCAGACCGCGTCTTGGGCAAGGAGTCGGTGAAGCGGATTTCATCTGGCCGGGCTAAAGCACCGATTTCCTTGACCACATGTTCGCGGAGATCTTTCTTGAGTTGTTCAGTAGGCTCCACGCCGCCCACAAGCGTGACGAAACAGGCGATTGCCTCGCCCTTGATATCGTCCGGCCGGCCGACGACTGCCGCCTCGGCCACTCCATCGTGGTGCACCAGGGCGCTCTCCACCTCCATGGTACTGAGCCGATGACCCGCTACATTCAGGACATCATCGACGCGCCCCATGATCCAGAAGTAGCCGTCCTCATCTTGCCGGGCCCCGTCAGCAGTGAAATAGGCGTGCGGCACTTGACTCCAGTATTGCTCCCGATACCGGGCATCGTCACCGAAGATCGTCCGCAGCATCGCCGGCCAGGGCTTCTTGATAACCAGGAGTCCACCCTGGTTAGGCGGCACGCGATTGCCCTGCTTGTCGACCACCTCCGCCACCACGCCCGGAAACGGTCGCGTCGCCGAGCCGGGTTTGGTCGGGATCGCTCCCGGCAACGGGGTAATCAGGATCATGCCGGTTTCCGTCTGCCACCAGGTATCGACAATCGGGCAGCGCTTCTTGCCGATCACCTCGTGATACCAGATCCAGGCCTCGGGGTTGATCGGTTCCCCGACCGTGCCGAGCACGCGCAAGCTCGAGAGGTCATGTTTGTTGGGCCAGTCATCGCCCCATTTGATGAACGCCCGAATGGCCGTTGGGGCCGTGTAGAAGATATTCACACGATACTTCTCGATGATAGACCAGAAGCGGTCCTCGCGGGGATGATTGGGCGCCC
The DNA here is from genome assembly GCA_041499985.1 of Gemmataceae bacterium. GTDB lineage: Bacteria > Planctomycetota > Planctomycetia > Gemmatales > Gemmataceae > JBGQLF01. Next base: position 10,892 of record JBGQLF010000133.1, on the reverse strand, counting down.
CTTCATACATGACCGTGGTCGCCCCATTGGCCAGCGGCCCATACAGAATGTAACTGTGCCCGGTGACCCAGCCGATGTCGGCCGTACACCAGTACGTGTCGTCTTCGCGCAGATCGAAGACCCAGCGGTGGGTCAGGGCCGTGCCCAGGAGGTAGCCGGCCGTCGTGTGCAAGACGCCCTTCGGTTTCCCGGTGGAGCCGCTGGTGTACAAGATGTAGAGGGGATGCTCGCTGTCGAGAGGCTCGGCCGGGCAATCGGCAGAGGCATGGGCCATCAGGTCGTGCCACCAGAGATCGCGCCCAGATTTCATGTCCACTTGCTGGTTGCAGCGGTTGAAGACAATGCACTTCTGGACGGTCGGTGACTTGGCCAGGGCGCCGTCGACATTGTGTTTGAGCGGCACTACTTTGCCGCGCCGCCAACCTCCGTCGGCGGTGATGACCAGCTTGGCCTTGGCATCATTGTTCCGATCGGCGACCGCCTCGGCGCTGAACCCGCCGAAGATGACACTGTGGGTGGCTCCGATGCGGGCACAGGCCAGCATGGCGATGGCCAATTCCGGCACCATCGGCATGTAGATGGTCACGCGATCGCCGGAGTGAATGCCCACGGCTTTGAGCACATTCGCGAACTTGCACACCTCGCGGTGCAGATCCTGATAGCGCAAAACGCGGCTATCGCCGGGCTCGCCTTCCCAGACGATGGCAGCTTTGTTCTTCCGTCCATTGGTCAGGTGCCGGTCGATGCAGTTGTAGCTGGCGTTGAGCTTGCCGCCGACGAACCATTGGGCGTGCGGTTCATTCCAGAGCAACACTTTTTGCCAGGGCTGAAACCAGTGCAGCTGCTTGGCCTGTTCGCCCCAGAAGCCCTCGGGATCGTCCTGGGCCCGACGCCAAAGCTGCTCATACTCGGCCAGACTCTTGATGTGTGCCGCGGCCGCAAACTCGGGCGACGGCGGGAACTGGCGCGTTTCCTTGAGGACACTGGTGATATTGGTGGCACCGGGAGAGGACATCTAAAGGGTCTCCTTGGGGAGAGGCAAGCGAAGCAACTCGAGACCGTGGCCATTCTAAAGGCAGAAGGGGTCAAAGGAAAGCAGCTGCGCCGTGACGTCGAAGGGTTCAGGCTCCTTTGACCCATCTGGCGAAGGCTGCTAGAATCAACACATCGTCTGACGGCGGCGGGGCCCCCAGCGGCCGGACGAAGCATCGGGACTTCTGACGCCAAGCGGCATTCCGCGTAGGACGTTATGATGCCGATTATGCATACTCCCCTTCTGCCAACCGGCGTTCACCAGGGCCGCATCACGTACTTCAAACGCTTTCGCATGGAGATCGATCTGGCCCCGTTCGCCCTGCCGCTGTTACCCCTGGGCTATTTCTGGGTGCCCTGGGAGGAAGGCCTGCTCGAGTTGCACGCGGAAGTGCTGTTCCAGTGCTTTCACGAGGAGATTGATTCCACGGTATTCCCCAGCTTGGGCGACCGCCGTGGCTGTTTGCTCCTAATGACCGAGATGCGCCGCAAGGCCGGCTTCCTGCCGCAGGCAACCTTGTTACTGGCGGGTCCCGCGGGTTATTGCGGAACGGTCCAGGGAGTCCGCGACCGCAGCGGCCTGGGCGCCATCCAGAACCTGGGCGTGGTGCCCTCGCACAGGGGATGCGGCCTCGGCCGGGCGCTGCTCATCCAGGCCTTGCACGGCTTCATCCGGTCGGGCCTCGGCCGAGCCTATTTGGAGGTGACGGCGCAGAACGACGGGGCAGTTCAGCTCTACCATCGCCTAGGATTCCGCCGGCGCAAGACGCTTTACAAGGCCGTGGAACTCCCCTTTGCCTTTTAGGCCGAGCGGACATGCAGAGACCGAGGCGGTCTCCGGTCACACGCCGGGGCCAACCATTCAAGTGAGGATCGTAACGTGCCTCAGGAAGTCTACCAGCACACTTTTGCCAACGGATTGACCTTGCTGGCCGAGCGCATGGAGCACGTGCGCTCGGCGGCGCTGAATCTCCTGATCCCCGCCGGCTGCGTCTACGATCCGCCCAAGTACCGCGGCGTCGCTTCGGTGCTCGCGGACCTCATCACCCGGGGGGCCGGTTCGCGCGACAGCCGGGAGCTAACGCTGGCCCTGGACAACTTGGGCCTTGATCGTGACGAAAGCGTTGGCACGATGCATGTCCGCTTCTGGGCGGCCACACTGGCCCGAAACCTGTCGGCGGCTCTCGAACTGTACGCCGACATCCTCCGTCGGCCTCATTTGCCCAAGGAGGAAATGGAGGCGGTCAAGGCCTTGGCCATGCAAGATCTCCAAAGCCTTGAGGATGAGCCCAAGCAAAAGGTGCTTATCGAGCTCCGGCAGCGCCACTACCCCGCCCCGCTGGGCCAGGACCGCCGGGGCACTGAGCAGGGAATCAATAACTTGAGTGCCAAAGGGGTGCAAGCGCACTACCGCCAGCTCTTCGGTCCGCGCGGCACCATCCTCTCGGTGGCGGGCAACATCGACTGGAAGCCGCTGCGCGACCAGGTGGAGCGCCTGTTTGGAGATTGGAAGGGGGGCGAGCAGCCGGCCCTGGAGCTGACTCCCTCGACGACCAAACAGGCCCACTTGCCGAAGGAGACCACGCAAACTCAGGTCGCCATTGCTTACCCCAGTGTGCCGATCGGCGATGACGATTACTATGCGGCCATGGGCGCCGTCAATGTGCTCAGCGGCGGCATGAGTGCGCGGCTGTTCACAGAGGTGCGTGAGAAGCGCGGCCTGTGCTACGCCGTCTGGGCCAGCTATCAGACCTTCAAGGATCGCGCCAGCGTCATTTGCTATGCCGGCACCACCAACGAACGGGCTCAGGAGACCCTGGAGGTCACGCTCAGCGAACTACAGCGCCTCCAAGAAGGCATCGAGCCGGAAGAAGTCGAACGGGTTCGGGCCGGTCTGAAGTCGGCGCTGATCATGCAGGAGGAATCGACCTCCTCCCGAGCAGGTTCGCTGGCTTCGGACTGGTACTATTTGGGCCGCGTTCGCAGCTTCGATGAGATCCAGTCGGCTATCAACGGCTTGACGCCGGAGGGGATTGTCGCTCATCTGCGGCGCTGCCCGGCGCGCGACTTTACCATCGTCACACTCGGGCCGAAAGCGTTACGGATCGCTTGAGTCCCTTGCCCCCTCACCCCAACCTCTCTCACGAAGGGGAGAGGTTGGGGTGAGGGGGCAGAGGGGAGAGGACATCTTCGTTAGCTAAAGGAGAGACCTGTGCCGTTTCACAGCCACGTGCTCCCGAATGGCCTGCAAATCATCGGCGAGACCAGTCCGTCGGCGCGCTCGGTCGCCCTGGGCTTTTTTGTCCGGACGGGTGCCCGCGATGAGACGCCCGAGGTTTCCGGGGTCAGCCATTTCCTGGAACATATGGTTTTCAAGGGCACGCCGCGGCGCAGCGCCCTGGATGTGAACCGCGACTTTGACCGCATCGGCGCCCATTACAACGCCTTCACCAGCGAAGAGAACACCGTCTTTTACGCGGCCCTCCTGCCGGAGTACCTGCCACACGGCGTGGACATCCTTGCCGACATCCTCCGCCCCAGCCTGCGGGGAGAAGATTTCGACATGGAGAAAAATGTCATCATCGAAGAGATTGGCATGTACGAAGATCAGCCGATGTGGTCGGCGTACGATCATGCCAAGCGTTCCTACTTCGCCGAGCATCCACTGGGCAACAGCATTCTCGGCTCGGTGGCCAGCGTGACGGCGCTGAGCCGCGAACAGATGCACTCCTATTTCCAACGCCGCTACGTGGCGTCGAACGTTCTGGTTGTTGCCGCAGGTCATTTTGACTGGCACCAACTGCTCGAACTGGTTGAGCAGCACTGTGGCAGCTGGAACAACGGCCCAATCGGTCGCGAACACCTGCGCGAGACGCGCGGCTCGGGCACGTTCGAAGTGTTGACGAAGGAGAAGGTGACGCAGGAGCATATTTTCCTGATTTCGCCGGGTCCGCCCTCCGACTCGCCGATGCGCTACTCCGCCGACACGCTCGCGTTAGCTGTGGGCGATGATTCGGGCAGCCGATTGTACTGGGCTCTGGTGGATCCCGGACTGGCCGACTCCGCCGATACGAGCTTCCATGACTACGAAGGCACGGGCTCGTTTTACACGTCGTTTAGCTGCGAGCCGGAGCAGGCCGAGAAGAATCTCAAGATTGTTTCCGAGGTCCTCGGCGAGGTGCAGCGGAAGAGCATCACCGACGAGGAGCTCCAGCAGGCCAAGAGCAAGATCGGCTCGCGCATCGTCCGCGGCAGCGAACGGCCGATGGGGCGCATGCAGGCGATCGGCATGGCGTGGACGTACCTGCACCAGTATCGGACCGTGGATGATGATTTGAAAGCGTTCGACGCCGTCACACTCGAGAGCATTCGCGAGGTACTGGATCGCTATCCGCTCGACCAGGTAACCACGCTGGCTCTGGGGCCGCTCCAGAAGCTGCGGGCGAATGGGCGCAATGGCAAAAAGTAAGGTGGGGTTTAATTCACGGCCTCACTGTCGTGGTGGCGCCACCTTCAGGAGCACCGATTTCGCGGCATACTCCGTGCCCTTCCCCTCCCGGCGGGCGAGGATTACGAACGGATGCTCCATAGGCTCCACCCACGGCTCGGCATAGATGACGAAGGTACGCCGCGTTTCCCGTTCCGTGATCAGGATGCCGTTGAGGCCGATGTCCAGCACGCGCACGCCGTGCGGCAAGCCGCGCACCTCGATAGGAACACGGCCGGCGAAACCCTGGCGGCGTTCGATCTGCACACTCAGACGCACCTCTCGACCTGGCAGGACCGTCACCTCGGATTGCTCCGCGGTGGTTACGAGGTCTCCAGGCTCCGCTAGCTTCGGCATGCCGCCGGTCACTTCGCGCAGCACCTCCTGGCCGTCAATGGTCGCCCGTGCCACCAGCTTGAGCGGCGGCACCGAGGCAGGCAGACTGGCATCGACATCGGCCCACAGAGCGAACGCGGTGCTATTCTCGCCGGACGGAATGGCTGTCGTCGGGGCACTCAGGCCAGCCGGCAAATGCGTGAGGTGAACTGCGATTGTCCCCTCGAACCCGTCGCTGCGGTCCGCAGAAACTGTGATGGGCACGGCGCTCCCTTTGGAGATGGTCGGACTCGTCGGATTGAAGCGGACCTGGAAGCTGGGGCGCGGCGGACGCACCGTGAGTCGGTAAGCATAGTTCGGGCCACCCTGGCCATGGGCGTCGCCGATGCGCACCTGGTATTCGCCGTCGGCCGGCGGATCGAAAAACAAATGCGAATCCTTACCGAAACCGGATCCTCCGTCGTCATTGCGATAGTACAACGTGACGACCGGCAGGCCATTGGGCGGAAACGTCGTGCCCGGCGGGTGCATCGCCACCTTGTACATCGGCGTGCCCAGGCTGTGGAAAGTGGGCGTGGTATCGAGCTGGCCGACGCGCTGGCCGCCGCGGCTGAAGAATTGGCAATCGTCATCCGGATTCTTCGGGAGGGCGAAGATTCGGACCAACTCATTGCCGATCAGGAGATCGTCATTGATCGCCAACTCGTTCCAGGCCTCGATGCGAATCCCGGTCGAAGTCGCATCGTGATCGCGAAAGGTCGTGTACGTCTTGGCCAGGCAGCGGAGAACCGCCCGCGGCACCAGCTGACCAGCGTCGTCGAGCACTTCCAGGTGCGAATCGAGCGGCGAGCCCAGACGGCGAGCCTGGACCTCAAGGATCAGGCGCTGGCCTTTGTGGGCACGGAAGCGCCAGGTTTCGCGCGCGCCGGGCTGAGCAAGTCGGCCGTCGGCGGTCCCCGGAACGGGCACAACCGCAAGGTCCTCGATGCCATGCCGCTGCACCGCGGGAAATTCGCCGACCGCTACCTTAGGCAGGTTCACCGGCTTCCCCTTGGGCGTGACCACCGGAACCGGCAACTGCGAGCCGAGTGGGGCTTCCGCCGGAGCCTTCACGGTCACCGACGCGACACCGCCTAGGTTGACCCCCTCCAGGTGAATCGATGCTTCCGTGCCGCGCTGCAAGCCCAGCGGAAAAATCGACGTCACCACAGGTACCTCGCCAACGTGTAGGCGATAATGCATGTCCGCGTTACCGCGAAAGTCCCGGTCCCGTATACCCAGCGCGTAGGTGCCGGCCCTTGAGCATGTGTAGCCAAGGACGCCGGTGCTGCTCTCGACCAGGACCCGGCCGGTCGTATCACACAGCTGGAGGATCGGTTCGAGTTTGGAGTCGGCGGCAGATGTGATTGCCTCCACACCGATCTGTTGGCCGGCCTGAGCCTCGAATCGGTAATAATCCACATCACCGGCATGGCCGATGGCACCGAGCAGAGTCGCGGGCAGCGTCACCTTCTGCCCGGTGCTGGGCGAGTCGTTTAACTCGATCTCCGTGATGGGGGAGAAGAGATCTACCAGGAAGGGCAGGGTGGCCGATTTGCCCACGTCACCTTTGACGCCTAGCTTGTACGCGCCCGCCGGGGCGTCGGGGGCGATCGTGATATCCGCCTGGAACTGGTTCGCAGTCTGGCTGCCAGGGACAATCTTGGCCGTTACCTCGGCCGACGCCGACGTGATCTCGGCGACCGTCTCCAGGTATTTCCCCTCCAGCGTGAGCCGGACCGTCTGGCCCCTGCGGCTGGCGTTCGGGGTTAGCTTCGCCAACTGGGGTGGCTTGGGTTTGACCGGCAGCGGCTCGTTACGAACTTGCCCCGTGCCTCCATCAAGGAGCAGAGCGGTTCCGTCATAGCGTCCCAGGGCCAGCAGCGGCTGCGCGACCGGCTGCACCGCCAAGCTCAACACCGCCTCGGGCTGTTTGGTGTACACCTTACGTTCGATCCAGCGCGCAGTGTCCCAAGCCTTGAGGGTGCGGTCTTCACTGAGTGAATAGAGCGTCTTCCCGTCGGCAGCATAAATCAGGCGAGTTACAGGGCCTTCGTGGGCGAAGATGGAGCGCACCAGCTTGCCTTCCGCCGCCGAGACGTCCCAGACCCGCAGGCTCCTATCCACGCCAGCGGCAGCCACCTGCTTGCCATCGGGGCTCCAGGCGACCGCATACAGCCAGTCGGTGGCGTCGCCCAGGGTATAGAGACGTTTGCCCGTGGCGACGTCCCAAATCTTGACAGCGCGGTCGGCGGCCGCCGAGGCCAGCAAGCGACCGTCCGGGCTAAAGGCCACGCCGTAGACGGCATCGCTGTGATCTTTCAGGGTGCGCAGTTCGGTGCCGTTGGCCACGTCCCAGAGCTTGATCAAGCGATCGTAACCGCACGTCGCCAGAGTTTTGCCGTCCGGGCTGAAAGCCAAGTCATAGAGCAGGTCCCGGTGGGCGGCCAGCAGGCGCGCGGGACTTGGCTGGGGCAATCCAGTCTCGGCCAGGGCATAGAGGTGGACCTCGCCGCGCCTTCCCACGGTCCCGCGGCCCACGGCCAAGCGTTGCCCATCACGGCTGAAGGCAAGCGTAGTCACTAGTCCCGGCGGGCCCATCAATCGACTCAAGACGTCGCCGCTAGAGACGTCGAGGAGCAGCACCTCCTTGTGGACCCCGGCTGCGAGTAGCTTGCCTTGGGGATGGTATGCCAACGCACGGATGGGAGCCGCCACCGGTACGCGCGGTTTGATGTCGGGAAGGAGATTAACCACGGACGCACTGTCATCCTTTGCCCCCGCGGCGACCCAATTCCGCAGCACCGCCAGCTCACTGGGCTTGGGTTGTTTCGCCTTTTGGGGGGGCATCGCCGGCTTCATCTTGCCCTCGACCATCAGGACGAGCCGGCTCTCATCCGGTTTGCCGCTTGCGAGGACAGGTCCCTTTTGTCCTCCTTCGATCAGTGACTCCAGCGTCTCCAGGATCAGGCCGCCTTTGGCCTCGTCTGCGTTGTGACACTCCAGGCAATAGCGAGCCAAGAACGGCTTAACCTGCTTGGCATAGCTGGGCGGTTCCTGCGCAGCGGAGTCGACGGCCAGTCCCAGCAAGGCGAATCCGATCAGCAGGGCCAGACATATACGCGGCATGGTAGGATCCCAAGAAGACTGCCAAGGTCTCAACGGTTAAACAGAAACTCCCGTCCGGTCAGTACGGCCCAGAACAGATCTTCGAGTATTTCGTGAGGCGAGGTCTGCCCGTCATTCGCTGCGTCCGCCAGCAGCGTTTGAAACTTGTCCCGTTCGCTTGGCATCGGTTCCCGGCTCAGGGCCAGCAGAAACAGTCGCTCGATGGCTTCTTTGTTGGAGATCTTCTCTCGGAGCCATTGTTCGATGCGCGAGTCCTTCGCCCGCAGCTTGTCGTTCAGCGTCTTGCCGTTGTTCAGGTGCAACGCCTGGCCGACACTGGAATCCGGTAGCCGTTCACACGAGCAGGTCACATCGCGCTGGGGCCGGCCAAAAGCGTCGAGGAACTGGGACACCACCTGCGTATCCGGCAGCTGCAAGGCCCGGATACCGCTGGGATAGCCGTTGTACTTCGTGGTACCGCCGCTGACGCCGACCTGCAACTCCGTGAAGGGTGTCGGCACACCGGTCACCTGTGCATAGGCGTCGAGAATCACCTCGGCCGGCAGCCGGCGAATCAGGTAATGCGAGTAGAAGCGATCGTCGGCCTGGTTCTCGGGCAGCGGTTGCGATGACCGCTGATAGGTCGCGGAGTTCAGGATGATGCGGATAAGATATTGGACATCATAGTTGTGCTTGACAAAGTCTCGGGCGAGCGCGTCCAACAGCTCGTCATTCGTGGGCGGGTTCGTCTGCCGCAGATCGTCTTCAGCCTCGACCAGGCCGCGACCCAGGAAGTTACGCCAGACGCGGTTTACCAAGGCCCTGGCGAAGTAGGGATTGTCAGGGGCCGTCAGCCAGTCGGCGAAGTATAGCCGCCGGTCCGCGGGACTATCGAGTGGCATCGGCTTGCCATCGAGGGGAGTCGGCGGCATCGGCACGCCGCGACGCAAGTGCGGCACATCGCCGTAGGCTTCGACGTGCACCGACACTTCGCCAGGCCGGTCGCCTGCTTTCAGCGCCACCCGCGCAAACAAATTGGCCATGCTCCAGTATTGATCCTGCGTCCACTTCTCGAGCGGGTGGTTATGACAACGGCAACAGGTGATCGACATGCCCATAAACGTCACCGCCGTTGCTTCGTTCAGGTTGGCCACGTCCTTATGGAGCACAAAATAGTTGGTCGCTCCATTCTGCAAGTTAGTGCCCTGGGCGGTCAGGATGTCGCGCGTGAAACGGTCCCAGGGCTTATTGTCAGCCACGCTCTGGCGAATGTACTGGTAGAACGACCAGATCGCCGGCTGCGCCAGTTTGCGCGATGAAACGAGCAACAAATCCGACCATTTATACGCCCAGTAGTCCACGAACTCTGGCCGCTCCAGCAAGGCATCGATCAGCTTGCTGCGCTTGTCGCGATCGCGGTCGTTCAGGAAGCGGCGCACTTCGTCGGCAGTCGGCAAAATGCCGGCGGCATCGAGATAGACGCGACGGATGAACTCGGCATCGGTGCAGGTCGGCGATGGCGGGATGCGCAAGACCTCGAGTTTTTTCAGGACCAGGGCATCGATGTAGTTCTGCCGGGATGCCGCAGCGAAGACCTTGGGGTCCACCGTCGTGGGCAAAGGCGACAGGATTCGCATGGTGGCGACGAGGTTCGAGTACCAGACGGTGATCGCCGCCTCCCCATAGCCCGCAACGCGGACCAGCCCCTCCGGATCGACGCTGGCGACAAGATCCTCCGTGCTGTTGAACTTGACCCAGCGCGTGACATCTTCGGCGTGCCCATCGGAATACCAGGCCCGCACGATGACGTGCAGCTGATCCGCTGGCCTGAGCATGGCCTGCGGCGGCATGACCTCGAGTCGTTGGATGCGGACGTCGTCGGGCCGCGGTCCGGGTGCCCCGGAAGCGATCCAGTCGGCGAAGCGCTGATAGTCCGGTGAGCCGACTTCGAGTTTTTGGCCGCCGCCGTGCGAGACCGTCATGGTCGGCTTGAGGAGCACCAAGCTGTGGGCCGGCTCCAGCTTGTCGACGCGACGGCCGAGCGCTTGACGGGTCATGACAAAGTGATCGGCAGTGGGATCGTAGCCGCGTAACGATAATTTGAAGCCGCCTTTGCCGGCGAGCGCGCCGTGGCAGGCGCCCGAGTTGCAGCCGATTTTCGTCATCATGGGGATGACATGGTTGCGAAAACTCGGCGCGGAAGGCTCCTTGCTCTTGGCGACTTTCACCTTGGCCGTCGCCTGCCTACCGCCGTGGCTGGCGGTGATGACCGCCTCGCCGTCGCTCTGGGACTGCACGACGCCGGCTTCGTCCACGACCGCGACGGCCGGATTCGATGACATGAATTGGGCTTGGGATGTCAGGTCCCCGACGTATTGGCCCTCCGCTTCTGCCAGCAGCACTAGATGCTGACGAGCTTGCGCACCGCTTAGTGTCAGGTCGCCAGGAAGGAGTTTGAGGTCGGCGGCGAAAGCTGGTGTGAGACAGAACCAAGCCAGAACCAGCGGAGTCAGAGTCAGGGTTCGCCACAGGGGGGATTCTTGGTTAGCCATTGATCGCCTCATATTCGTCCTCGCGGCGCTTCTCCTCCAAACACTCGATGTAATCACGGCGCACAGAGACGTGCAAGCGCTCGGCGATAGCGTCGTCTAGCTCATGGACCTTAATAAGAGAGACGACATCGGCAAAATCTTGATACCGTCGCGCCGCTAGTTTCAACTGGATCAACGTGACTAAGTCTACGACCTGATAGTTGTCAATGGTCTGGGTCACGGCGGCGGGGTCCGGATAGGCGATGGGACCGGGCTTTCCGCTCCCCGGAAACCGGCCAGTAACCAGGATGTCTAGGGTGACAGCGTTGGTCCGATCGGCGAAGCGTCGTGGGCGTCCT